>LMZU01000047.1 GCA_001567245.1 Microgenomates bacterium OLB23 | reverse complement strand
GTTTTGCCACCGGCCTGAACTGTAAAAGTATCAGCTAATATAAGATCGCCACCCACGGTAAGGTCGTCACCCGATGGGTCAATGGTAAGGTCTCCACCAGAGTTTGTAGTAAACCCAGTATAAGTTGAGCCGTCAGCATAGGTTAATCTAAGTTGCTCCCCTCCAGTATATAGCACATCGAGCTTTCCATCTGGGCCGGTAGTACCAAAGCCAAAAAGACCTCCATTTGTAATAACGCCATGCTGGCTGCCACCAGTGGCAAATTTAATCGTTCCCGACTCTGTGGCAGTTAAGGTAACGTCTCCCGCGCCAGCAGATTGAATAGTAATGGCTCTGGCGCTTGACAGCAAGAAATCTTGATTGGTATAGGTAGACCCAATTTGTGGACTTGCAGCAGCCATTAGCAGATCGCCTCCTGCATTGATATATGGGATTGTAGATACTTCTGTGCCAACAGGGAGCCCTTGGAGAGTTTCGGCGTTTATTGCATATGGCACATTAGCTATTCTTTGTCTTGGAGTCATTTCTGAGTCAGAACCTACGGTTACTCCAAGCCATACCTGGGTATTTTCGGTAAATACACTGCTTGCCACCTCTGCGCCACAGTCTGATCCTATAAGGACATTGTGTACACCATCTTGGTCGGGAGTAATAGAACAGGTACCACTGTCATATAACGTTGATCCACCACTTGAGGCTGTGTAGAGCCTGAAGCGCATATTTGTAGCTGCAGTAATAGGATTGCCTAAAGAATCGGTAAGACGACCTTGAAATGACAGTATGCGACTAGCCGCAGATGGAGAAGGCGGATATGCTAATGTACGACTTGTTGTTGTGAAAAACTGGTCATATATACTTACCCCAAGTATAACGAATATAAGCATGGTAAAAGCCATACCTATATAAAAACGCGCATTGAGTGGGTGTGGTGTATTTGGTGCCTTCTCATTCTTTTTTATAGTAGGAAGTGAAAGCCGGGGTATCCAACGGTGAAGAAAAGTATCAGTTTTGCTGTGTTGCACCGTTTCTGGCTCTAATATTGATTCTTTGGCCTCAAGAAGGTCTAAAGGTTCATATTTAGCCTTGTAATTAGCAATTACATCTTTCAATTGCTGGAACTCAGGAAAACTCAAATGGTCATTGCTGTAGCCCCAATACAGATATTCTTGCGTCGAGTTCAATTTTCTCAAAATGAGCTCATTAGTGAGGCCCTTTTTTTCAAGTTCCTCAACATAGGCGTGTATGGTGTCTTGATTAATAGTTTTCATGAGGTTGGTCATCTTCCAATGATCAAAACCTTTTTATAGCGAGAGCCGATAAGTATTTGAGCCCTGCGATGCTCGTAAGATTTAAAGGGGTCACCGGCAACAGAAGGGCCAAAGAGTTTATGAAGCACACCATATATTGATGAAATTTTTTTCATAGGCTTTTGGTGAATTTTAAAAATTCATGTACATCGTCTTTGATAACATCTGAGTTGGGGGTGTTACTATCACCCTCAATATAGGTACAAAATTCAGAAAAAAAGTTAGGAGCATACGCCTCATCAGAGCCTGTATTTGAGTAGTTACGCAGCACCTTGGCAGGATTGCTCCTGATAATATTTTGCGATAGCAAGAACTCACAAAATGCTCTTAACGAAGACAAGCGGCGGTTCATGGTTTTACGAGGAAGACCTTCATTGTTAAGAAAGTCTCTATAAAGATGCATGGTATCTTTGGTAATAACTTCTGCGGGTAATACGTTTTGGAGGTGTTGGGAATAAATCCATCCAATAAAGAAGCGAACATCAGAAAGATAGTTTTTAATCGAAACAGGGCTTAATTTTTTTTACCGAAGAAAGGTATATGCGGTAATTAGGTTCGAGATTATACCAATTATATACCTGATCAGAGAGTGATGTCATATATACTCATATTAAGCTATAAAGGCAGCTCTCGTCAAGAGGTAGTATGGTAATACTTTGATCTATTTAGATGCATCAAAAAGAAGTACCAACTTCGTGAACAAATCGGAAAAGAAAAGGTATATAGTATTCTTTAATTGAATTTAATATTATTCCCGAATTGCAAATTGAGCTTAATATGAGCTTATACACAACAATAAGCCTATAGAAAATTGTCCTATAGCTGTAAGTAAGCGTAGCTTAACATGCGCTCAAGGAGCGTTCATTAATAGGGCTCTATTAAGCCTCAAAAGTAAAATAGAATATTTAGCTTTACACGACAGCGTAAAGCTCAAGCTAGCTGGTTTGATATAGTGCGATTTAGTAGATTGACCACTAATTGCACGTCTGTATTTTTGTTTAGAGCATGTGTTGTGCGGTATAAGTGGCTGGAATAAAGGTGTGTATATCTAATAAATAAATGCGATTAAATTTACTAACCCGATACTTATTTATTCTACTGTAAGTGGCAAATAGAAAGTTTTCTTGCTAGTTGCTGTGTTTTTATTTACAGAGCTTCATGAGGACCTATGCATTCTGTTGAACATCATAGGGTTATTTTTTATACTAAATGCATGTTGCCACATATAAAGTTGGTTGGTTTGGCTTTGCTGCTAGCACTCATTTTTTTGCTTTCTTTTACTGTTGTAGAGCGCTCTTCTATTATTTTCCGCTCAAGAGCGTCTACTGCTATAGTAGATAGAAATAACTCTTTTGTATTTGTTGTTCCGGCCTGCGGCCGGGCTGGTGATAATGGTCAACCCTTGCGTTTGAACGTTGTTGCACTTACAAGTGCAGGCCTAGGCAAAGAGAATTCAACGTGTAAGGTTCTTGCTCCCTTTGAGTATAAACTAGCGATAAGAGCAGTTCAGGGCATCACGGATTCATATGGCAAAGCCCTTTTTGATATTCAAGCAGAAATACCTGGTATTTTTGAGGTAAAGGTATTGTGTGACGATATCGTTATTAACGAGCGTCAGAAGGTGTGTTTTGAATAGCAAGTTCGTGTTTTTCTTTCATAAGTGCATGATCTTCAACAATCATGAGTTCATTCTTTCTTTTTTTACGGACGAAGAAGAACCATATAAGAAAGGCTGATTCGAGCAAAATGACTGCAACGGGGAGTAGGTAAACAAATTGAGACAGTAAATTCTTTATTATGACAAGAATACTCATCCATGGAGCTAATATATCTATGGTAAGTGTTGTGCTTTTGCCAGACTCGGCATTGTTATGCGTAGTTTGAGCATAAAAGCGAAATCGTTGGTCGCTATCGCTTGGAAGGTTAATGGTAAAATTTCCGTTCGTATCACTTTGAGCGGATATTTCTGGCAAAGGTAATCCGGACGAGCTATTATCAAGCGAGTCCGTTGAAAATAATTTAACTTTAACTGTGCTTTGAGGCACTGTAGAGCCCCTAACAACTGTGAAATCACGAACGTTGTATTTTAGTTTGTTCATATTAACAATGGGAGGGAGTATAACTGGACCTATACGAACGTACTTTTTGTTGGGTATGCCGATACATACAGGGTGCGTTGAGGCACCTATTCCAGATAGCGCAGTCACACAAACTTCTTGTGAGCCAATGTGAATGCGCGCCTTGCTAAAGTAAAAATACCCATTCTTGTCTGAGGATGTTGCGGCATACATGCCACGGCCCTCTAAAATAACTTTAGATAGCGGTGGGCCGTAACCAAAGAGCTCAAGTGTACCTTCTCCAATTCCTACCGACACATCAACGTTTGGTGCGGTAATACTGCGCTCGAGTGTATTTGCACGCGCATATGAAGTGGTTATAAATACAAGTGAAACAAGAGTGAGTAAAGCAAAACCACGCGAGGTTTTATTTATGGTCATTGAGTTCACTGCGAAGCTTTTCAATCTCCTCATGTTCTTTTTTTCAGCTCGTTTTCTAGTTGCTGTTGCTTACTCATAAAGCTGCGCAATGCATAGCGAAGCACTATATAGAGAATAATCAAGCCCAGCAGTATGGCAAGAGCTATCTTCCACGGGAAGACCCATATATTAATGCTGCGCTGAATAACCTGGCCTGAATCTCCATATGCTGCAACTGTATTGATGGTATAACGACCAATCATCCACTTTTGACCAAGTGAAACATTATACGAGCGTGAAGTATCTGGGAAAATGTTTACTTCGTCTAATGGTTTTTGATCGGTGGTTGCATTGAACAGGTTTTTAGCCGAAATGCTACCGCGTGGTCGAATATGGTAATCACCTCTATTTAGTATTTCAGTTTCTACATCTATAGGACCATACTCTATAAATGAAGGTCCAAAGAGACGTGAAATATATGCCTTTTCGTTTACGGGGCCCTTAACACGCATATATATAAGTCCGGCAATTCTTTGGGCTATGCTAGCACCAGCTTCTTCTTGATTAATGCCTCCTAATGCCAGCTCTCCAGGTGTAGGTTCAAAGTATACTGCAACATATCTGCCTCCAGGGCGTGCGTCTGTGGGTACCTTTATGTTCACACGCACATCTGCTTTATCTCCAGGGGCTACAGACATACGATCAAAAGGTAGTGTTGTCCAGTTTGCTCCTGAAAATTTGGGCAATATTTGGTCGGCGCTATCAAGAATTTGTGGTGTTCCTTGGCTATTAATGACAATAAAGTCATTGCTTTTAATTGTTCCTGATATGGTTTTATCACTCAAGTTGTAAAACTTAAATACCAGAGCAAGGCTTTCGCCCGGCTCAACCTCTATGGTGTGACGAGCAGGGGAGACTTGTAAAATTTGAGATCCTGTAGCGGTGGTTTGTGCATGAATAGGCGAGATGAGCAGGGTCTGGGAGCTCATAACGAGCGCTGAAGCCAAAATAACCAATAGTTTTTTCATATTTAAAATGTCGCTGTTGCCGTATAGCGCAATCGGTTGTAATAGGTACCTGCTGGTTGTGTTCCACCAACGCTAATTCGATAGCACACATACATATTGTTAGAGTTGACAGGGTTTGCATTGGCCATAATAGAAACGGCACTTTGTCCAGCTTCTTCATCGGCAAATTGTGCTGCACAAAAATCTGTTCCAGCACCATCGCATGTGCCGCTTGTACCATCCCATTCCCACACTGCATCTGTGCCGCCAGTTGAGTCAAGAGAATACCCAAAACCATTATTTGTTGCGGTTTCCCAGTCATCAACTGCTGCTGCAAGATGGGTACACGAAGAGCCATCACAGGTTGTGTCAGGAATACAATTTGACGAAATACCAGCATCACCCGTACACGTGCCACCATCTCTTCCAAGCTGATCGTTTGCCGAAACGGTGACAGAATATCCTCCATCTGCATTTGTCGATACTTCTAGATCATTAGCTGCTTCATAAAAAGTGTTTACTGCAGCCAGTGTGCTAAAGGGCACTTGAGTTGCTGTGCTGGTAACATCTGTTGTTTGTCCGCAGGCTGATGTGCTAGAGGCAACACCACTAATAATAAATGACAATGTTTCATCAACTGTTGTTGAAACTTGAACCGCCTCTATGGGAGCTATCTTCATATCAACAGTATCGAGAGTAACATCCGCACCATCGCGTGTCGTGGCAGTAATTGTGTATACATCAGATGTGCCCTGAGTATGGCCAGAGGTAACTGGTGCCGGGTTAATAATGCCTGGTGTGCCATCGATTGTAATAGTAATTGTTGTACCTGCTGTACATGAGGTGGTTTGTCGATCAATGCGAATTGTATGGTTGGTACTGGCATTGCCACAGGTTATGGTTTCTGTTGTGTTCCAGTTGCCGTCTGTGCAGCCCGTTACAGAAATATCTGAGGTCGTTACGCGTTGTGCTGAGGTGCCTGCTGAGTTGCCAAGGTCAAATCCATTGGTTGATACTGCAGAAGAATGATCTGGCATACCGTCACAAGGTTTTGTTGCATGATCAACAGCTGGAATGGTGAGTAATATGTCCCCATCTGATGGGATTGTCGTTGAGTTAACAAATGAAATAACCATGCTGCCCGATTGTGTGGCAACGGCTATATCTGTAGCAGCAAGTGAGTTGGCAAGGGCAGGGTTGATGTTAAAAATTAGGCCATCAGTTGGATCATCAATACTTTGCACATTGTACGTTGTGTTGCCAATGCATCCACCCTCAACTGTGTTGCTAAAACATATATCGTCATTTACAAAAAGGTGATCGGTATCATTGTCTGGGTTGCCAGAGTTATCTATGTCTATTACTGTAGAGCCCACAGATTCAGTACCACTAATGCCTGCTTTGTACGATAATCGTGAATTTCCCAAAGTTGTTGATGCGGTGGTAAGTGCCGCCATGTGAATGGGTTTGGGTCGTACTAAATATATAAACGAAGCCTGCACAAAAATGAATAAAAACAAAAGTAACTTTCTGGTTGATTTATGTCTCAAGAGTTCCATATGCTTACACGTTCCTTAATACTTATTTGTATACATTTTTTAACTTCCATGTCAACAGTAAATCTGGGGTGTATATTATTGTTGACAATTAAATTTCCGTCTGTTACTCTGAACACTAGAGTAGTTACGACAGTATATAAACAAGTTTAAAAAAATAACAAAATGCCTGTAAAAGAGCGACGAACAAAAATTCTACTTTTACTTTTTCTCCTCAAAGATACCAGTTTTGATTATGTCAGTCTAAAGCCTGAGTACTTGGTGTTGTTTGATTTAGTTATTAATCAAAAAACAAAGGGGAGTCTTTCTGCTATGCTCAAAGAAGGACTTATTGAAAAAAGAGATGAAGAAAACGGCTCTGATGATGAAGGGAGTCAATACAGGTTAACCGACAAGGGTTTTTATCGATTGTGTCTTGACTTTCCCTCTTTTAGATACCTTAAAGACGAATGGGATGGTATTTGGAGAATAATTTCGTATGAAATTCCAGAAAAAAAAAACGTCACTTGCGTGATCGTTTGCGACGCGAAATGGAGGGTTGGGGTTTAGGGCCATGGCACAGGTCATTTTGGATGACATCGCATCCAATTATTTCTACGCTGCGCGATTTGGTATATGGAAAGGAAGAGGCAGAATATATACAGGCGTTTGAATCTACGCATATGTTTGGAGATATGGAGGGCATGGTAGAAAAAGTCTGGGGTAAAAATGAAATAGAGAAGCACTATAGAGAGCTTTTTAAAGAGTGGCACGGTATTTTGTCTAAAGAGCTTACTAAAGAAGAGAAAATGCAGCAGATTTTATATGGATACATTAAGATGTTGCGCACAGACCCAGGCTTGCCACCTTCTTTGGTTGGCAAAAAATGGATATCTTTTGAAGCCTTTAATATCTATAAAGAAATTAGAGGAATTTTGCTCGCTATCTAGATTCAACCCATTCATAATTTCTTCATTTTTTGTGATGAAATGACGGCATGCATTTC
Organism: Microgenomates bacterium OLB23; assembly: GCA_001567245.1. Taxonomy (GTDB): domain Bacteria; phylum Patescibacteriota; class Microgenomatia; order UBA1406; family HO2-37-13b; genus OLB23. The sequence goes on along the minus strand of LMZU01000047.1, from coordinate 29,874 downwards.
ATCACTTATGCCAAAAAACTAGGAGCATATCGCATAGAGTTGTTGCTTGGGGTTCTTATTGCTCTGTCGGTAGGGCTGCTTGCAATAATGACAGCTGAGTTGGGGCGTGTTGAATTTAAAAAGTCACATGTTCTTGCGCCAACACCTTTGATTACTGCACCAGTTCAACATCAACTAAAAATATATGCAGAAATTTCGGGTGCAGTATATAAGCCAGGCGTGTACATGCTCAAAAAAGATGCACGACTATATGAGTTGATAGAAATAGCTGGCGGCTTGAATAAGCAGGCAGATAAGGCCTTTTTTCTGCGTAACTACAATCAGGCGCGGGTGCTGGTAGATGGCGAAAAAATTCACGCGCCTAGCTATGAAGAAATTGCTCAAGGTGCATTTATTGAGCAGCCCTTAATTATTTTTTCAAATGAGTTGGGGGTGCTTGGTAAAACTGCACCCAATTCAGCTGTTACCACATCAGAAACCCCCTTAATTAGCATAAATGAGGGATCTGCTGCTGAGCTTGAAAGTTTACCGGGGGTAGGTGCAGTAACTGCAGAAAAAATTATCAGTAGTCGGCCATATGGTACAGTGGATGAGCTGCATTCCAAAGGGATAATAAGTGAAAGTTTGTATAAAAAAATTTATGCACTAGTCTCATTATGAATTTGCCGAGTGTGCATAGCTTTACGTCTGTGTTTTATACATACATGGGAGAGCCTTATGCTGCGCTATTAAGTGGCATGGTTTTGGGTGTAGACGTGCCACAGTCGCTCGATATATATGCCTATTTTAAACGTACGGGACTTTTACATTTGGTTGTTTTATCTGGTTCAAATATTAACTTTCTTGTTGCCACCTGTATGCGCGTATGCCTGGTCCTGGGAACGCGATTGAGTGCAATAGTTAGCATTACGGTTGTTGTGCTGTTTATTTTATTTGTAGGCCCCGAGCCGCCGGTGGTGCGGGCAGGGCTTATGGCTGGCAGCACACTCATTGCAGTGGTATTTAATCGCCAATCAATTGCACTCGCTACTTTATTAACAACGGCCGTATGTATTGGAGTTATTAAAACAGATTGGCTCGCTACAATATCGTTTCAGCTTTCATTTGGTGCGAGTTTGGGTATTATTTTGTGGTCGCCTGCGGCGACCACAAAAAAAGCCGTACAAGGCAATAGACTGTTGCACTACATAAAAGACGATATGCGCACTACATTAGCAGCACAAGTAGTAACTACACCCCTCATTATGTATTACTTTCGTGAGATATCACTTATTGCGCCATTGTCTAATTTGGCAGTGAGCTTTGTGACAGGGCCAATTATGATATTGGGCATTGTTACCCTTATTCTCGGTAAATTGCATTACTGGCTTGGCTACATACCAGCAAAGCTCGCAGTGGTATGTCTTTATTACGTCTGTGAGGTTACTCGTATAATGTCAAGCTTGCCTCATGTGTTCATAAAATTTTAGAGTGCGTCGGGGTTATTTTGAGTTGTTGGTTCTTGTGCAGATATTCTTTTAATTAGCACAATGCTAATAACAATAGCAATAATTGTTGCAGTGAATAGCTTAAATGGCAGGGCATAAAATACCACAGTAGATCGCATCGCACTATTTACAGAACCCACATTGAGCGATGCGGTAAGTACATACTTGCCCATATGAAACCCATCAATTAATACAGACACATCGTTTGTGTGCAATGTGCCCGAAGGCGTTGCATGGAGCAATCTTGAAGATTGTGCTAGTATATTTTCGGGCAAAACGGTGAACGATTCTTCTTGGCTAAACCCACCCTTCACTTTTATTGTTCCTTGTGGTTTAAGCATGCTTTTGCCATTGTTCGTAACTATTAGTCGCACCGGAATACTATCGCTCGATTCAAACACCGCAAATGTTTTGCCAAACAGGTTAAGCATAAATGGAGCATTTACTTTTTAGCTGACTTATGCGTGCATCGCTCTCAAACACGCCAGTTTGCGTTACAGATATTAACAGGTTGGCTCCAACCGCACCTTGAGCAATAGGCTGGCTGCTGCCCTCAGCAAGCTTTCCAGGCACATTTTGACTTAAGAAGGTAAAGTAATAATCTCCTTCAGGTGTGCCTTGCGGCACACGAATTTTGAGGAGTAACTGTTGACTGTCTCCGGTTTTTAAAAAATATGGCTGGTCAAGCTGAATATTGCTGTTTTCAAGGTTAAAGCGAATGGGTCCAGAAAAATCACGAGCAATATTTAGTTCACCATAAAACGCCTCGTGGCACAAAGGGCCGTATAAATGAGGTAAAAGCTGCAGGATCACCGTTATTAGTGAGCGTAAATGCAATAACCAGCGCTTTATCGGGCTTGATTGTTACTTCAACGAGTGGGGGAGTTTTAGAGATGTTGAGCGACTGTCCATGTGCAACTTGGGGCATAGCTAAATGCCAGAACATAAATACTGCACAAAAAATATATTTCATGTTAAAAACTTGGTGTCGCCACAAATTTAATAAGTGTTTGATAGGTGCCAGCTGCCTGTGTGGTAGAAACATTAACTTTAAAAGTTACTGTAGATTGACTGCTGGTAGTTATGCTTGATGATGACATAACTACAGCAGGCGATTCACTTAAAGAAAGGTCTGGAAAAGGGCGGTAATATGTATTATTAACAAAATCGCCTGGGATGCCTGTGCCCGACATGTTATATCCAAAGCCATAGGCTGAAGCAGAATTCCACACGTTCGCAGAAGATTCGGTGCACGTTTGCGCGCCACCGTTACAAGTAGTATCTGCAATAGAGTTTGCGCCATTTGCCGTTTGAAGTGTTCCCACTTCTCCTGCAGTTACCTGATATTGGCCTGCGCCACCAAAGCTCACGGTTAGCGTTGTGGTGGCGGTAGATGGGGTTTGTGGAGTGAGAGATCCTAATTCAATACCAATATCTGATATAGAAAAAGAAAACGGAATAATGCTATGCCAGTATTGAAAACCTGCTTTTACAATGTAGCCAGCAGAACTAAACTCCTTAGCTGCCAACTGTCCATTAGTAGTGCTAAGATCATAATTTGTTGATGTACCGTCATTAGAGCCAAAGTTAATATTGCTATAGCGAATACGAAATTGATTTGAGTCCATGCTATCTGCCATTGTGGTGCGGGTTATGAGCATTGTTAATACCCCGTACAAAAGTACATAACATACAGCCTGCTGTATATATCTATTCATGGTTTACGATGCTTCAATTTCTTTTTCAAATTTATCAATGAGTTTTTCGGTGCGGCGCACTATGCGAATAATAGTATCAAGTTCATGATCTCCCTTAAAATGTGTGACTACATCTTCAATGCGCTTCATGTGGACCTTAACAACTGTAGATAAAAACATCAGCGAAGATTCACGTAGCTGAGCGTCTTTTTGCTCCAGCATGCGTGCTTTATTAAACTCGCTGCCGAGCAGCACAGCAAAGGGCGTAATAAGCGGCAGCGACATATATGTAGCAAGTGCAGATGGGGTATTGCTACCTGCATACATGAGTAATATAGCTATTGTAATTGAGGCGGCAAGCGAAACAAGCGGCTTTACCAGTAGACCAATACCAAAAAGCAAAAAGTATATTAAAAAAAACAACGGAGAAGTAATACCACCAGAACCAGCCACCACAAGCACAATGCTTGTAGTAAAAATCGCAGCATCAAACAGGTATTGTTTATGCATTGTATGCTGTGGTAATAGTTTTTTTCCTAGAAAATATGCAATAAACAGTAATGCTATCACAATAGCTTCGTAGCTGCCCTTAATGGCAAGTGAAGTTGCAAATCCCACAAATACAGCAAGCGAAATAATAATAGATTGGAAGATTACAGGGGTCATTGAAATATGATACAATACCCGTATGCAAAAACCAAAGTCGTTAGTTACTGGTTTACGTGATGAGCTAAAGCAGGTTACATGGCCAACACGCGCCGAAACAGTGCAGCTCACTATTACTGTTGTCACAATATCCTTGATTGTGGCAATATTTGTGGGTATAATAGACTTTTCATTAGCAAAAGTATTGGAGTTTCTCTCCAGATAGTCCAGGTAGTAAGTTAGTCTTTTTTTATATGAACAACGAAGAACACACAGAAGAAGTTGTAGACAGCGCTTCTCAGTCACAGCAAGAGGGCAAGTGGTATGTGGTGCATACACAGTCTGGCTTTGAAGCCAAATCTAAAGAGGCTCTCGAACAAAGAATCAAAAGTCTTGGTTTCGAAGACAGAATTTTTTGAGATTATTGTGCCTATGCGCGAAATTGTAACCATTAAGAAAGGAAAGAAACAGCAGTCAAAAGAGAAGGTCTTTCCAGGATACATATTGGTGCGTATGAATCTTGACAATGATTCATGGCTTGTAGTGCGCACAACACAAGGAATCACAGGTTTTGTGGGTGCGGGAACCAAGCCCACTGCTATATCTGAAAAAGAGGTAGATGCAATTATGAAATTTGTTAAGCAGGAGCAGCCTAAATTTAAGGCAAAGTTCTCGCTTGATGAAGCAGTAAAAATTACAGACGGACCATTCTCAGATTTCATTGGAACTATCAGTCATATAGATGAAGATAAAGGTAAGGTAACGGTGCTTGTTTCAATATTTGGTCGTGAAACACCCGTTGAACTCGATTTTCTTCAAGTTAACAAGCTCTAAATAGTATATAATCGACGCTTATGGCAAAAAAAGTAAAAACACAAATAAAACTTAACCTCCCAGCTGGTTCTGCAACTCCAGCGCCTCCAGTTGGTCCTGCCTTAGGTCAGCATGGTATTCCTATTATGGACTTTATTAAGCAATATAACGATGCAACCGCAGATTTAAGAGGTCAAATTATTCCTGCATTGATTACCGTGTATGAAGATAATTCTTTTACGTTTGTAACAAAACTACCTCCAGTTTCTGAGATGATTAAGAAAAAACTGAATGTACAAAAAGGATCTGGCAAGGCTGGCCGTGAAATTATTAAAAAAATGACCGCACAACAAGCGCGCGAAATTGCAGAAGAAAAAAATGAAAGACTTAAATGCGTATAACGTTGATGCAGCAATGAAAGTTGTGGCTGGTACAGCACGCTCAATGGGTATTGAGGTTGAGCAATAAATAACTATGGGAAAAATCAGAATGAAGACAATTGGAGAAGAAGAAGTTGAAAAAAAAACAACAGCTTGAGGCTGAAAAGCGCCGTGAGGCAAAAAAAAATGAAGAAGGCAGAAGTTGAGAGTGAGTCTGATGCAGAGGTTGTTGTTGCCCAGCAACCAGATACAGAAAAAAAAAAGCAAAAAAAAGCAAAAAAGAAACAAATAACTTCACAAACAGTGAGACGTCATATGGGCAAAAAATACGTCGCGGCAAAAAAATCTTTTGATAAAAATACAAGATATGCCCTCGCAGATGCAATTGCACTACTTAAAAAGAATGCCTATGCGTCTTTTGATGAAAGCTTTGAGGTGCATATTAACCTCACAGACAGCAATGTAAAGGGCGAAGTAGCATTTCCACATGGAACTGGAAAACAGGTTAAAGTTGCAGTTGCAGATGACGCATTGCTTGCCAAGGTTGATGAAGGCGTGATTGACTTCGATATTCTCATTGCTACACCAGCGTTTATGCCTAAACTTGTTAAATATGCGCGTGTGCTTGGACCAAAAGGCCTTATGCCTAACCCCAAAAATGGAACTGTCGTAGAAGATACAAAAAAGGCTGTAGAAAAGTTTCAAACTGGCTCAGTTCGCTTTAAGTCTGAAGCAAAATTTCCGCTTTTACACCTTGCTGTTGGTAAAAAATCTTTCGAAGATAAGCAATTATCTGAGAATATTTCAGCACTTCTTGCAGCAGTTCAACGAAAGAATGTGCAAAAAGTGTTTTTGGCAACTACAATGAGTCCTTCTGTTGAGATTGAATTTGAAAAGATTGTCTCATAAACCTCTATAAACTCATCTTGCATTCATCTTTTTTTGTTGGTATAGTTGCTGCGTGAAAGATACTCAGATTTATGATCTTGTCAAAAAAGAAACTCAACGCCAAACACGTGGCATTGAGCTTATAGCCTCAGAAAACTACGCTTCTCGGCATGTTCGCGCTGTGTTATCTTCGGTTTTAACTAACAAGTATTCAGAGGGGTATCCAAAGGCTCGCTATTATGGTGGTAATGAAGTTATCGACGAGGTAGAAATTATTGCCCAGGAGCGGGCAAAAAAGTTGTTTGGTGTTCCATTTGCCAATGTGCAGCCATATTCTGGGTCGCCCGCAAATTTTAGTGTGTATGTGGCAACGTGTAAGCCGGGCGACACAATTATGGGTCAAGAACTTACTGCAGGTGGGCATCTTACGCATGGGTACAAAGTATCAGCCACCGCGTTGTTTTTTAATAGTGTGCAGTATGGTGTGCGCTCTAAGCCAGGTGGAAAGCATAATGACCTGTTTGATTATGCAGCAATTCGTGCATTGGCAAAAAAAGTAAAGCCAAAACTTATTTGGGTAGGAGCCACTACATATCCATTAGCATTTCACTATGAAGAATTTGCCAAGATTGCCGACGAAGTCGGGGCATATTTGGCAGCCGATATAGCCCATGTTGCGGGCCTTATTGCTGGTGGAGCACATCCATCACCTGTACCGTATGCGCATATTGTTACCACCACTACTCACAAAACCTTGCGTGGGCCCAGAGGAGCAATTGTCATGGTAACAGAAAAGGGTCTTAAAAAAGACCCCGATCTACCAGCAAAAATTAATAAAGCCATCTTTCCAGGGCTTCAGGGTGGTCCCCACGATAATCAAACAGCAGCCATAGCAGTTGCATTGTTTGAGGCTCTACAACCTTCTTTTAAAACATACGCAAAAAAAGTGATTAAAAACGCACAGGCATTAGCTGCAGAGCTACAAAAAGGCGGGCTCAACCTTGTGGCGGGACGTACCGAAAATCACCAGGTTGTAGTTGATTTAACCTCAACACATGGTCCTGGTGCAGGAATTTTTGCCGAGAAGGCTTTAGATCTTGTGTATTTAACGCTCAATAAAAACTCTGTTCCTGGCGAGCAAAGCTCGCCATTTTATCCATCTGGCGTGCGAATAGGCACGCCAGTTGCAACCACAAGGGGCATGGGCCCTGCCGAAATGAAAAAAATCGGTGCAATTATTGTAGCGGTTTTTGAACTCATAAAGCCCTACAAGCTTCCACAAAAGCTCAGCGAGCGCAGTGCATATATTGATGCATTTGTAAAAGACTTGGCACAAAACAAAGATATTAAACGCATGGGCAAACAGGTAGCAGCACTTGGCCGCCAGTTTCCGCTTGTTTAATACCTGGTTCTATTCTTACCTAGTCCTAGCTTTAACATATATTTAGTCAAATTTTTTTGCTACAAATTTCTTAAAATGATATTAAAGGCCAGGTATTGTTAAGACCAGGTCTTAAACATTATGTTATCAGAGCAGCTACGCAACTATATTTCAGAAGGCCAGAAAGATCTTATCGATGAAGGCTTGCATTTGCTGGAGCACGCAGAAAACAGTCATGATGAAAACTTACATGACTACTCATTTGTCGTGTTTCCTTTTGCAAAGGCGTATGAGGGTTTTCTCAAGCAGGTATTTCTTTAATGCTGGCTATATATCGCGCCGCGATTACTATTCTACTCATTTTCGCATAGGTCGTGTACTCTCGCCGAACCTCGTTCGTCGTTTTGGGTAGAGAATCTGTGTATAAAAAAAATATGCGATGAAAGTGGCTGCGACATTAGTGAGCGAATGTGGCAGACATGGAAGAAGGGCAGGAATGAAGTGTTTCATTATTTTCCGCATAATTTGCACTCTATACGACTAGAAGAGTCACGAATACTTATTGAGGATATTATTAAAACCATGGAGCTGGTCGTTGAACGCATTAAGACAAAAAATGTTCAAGATCAACTGCTCAGATACGACATATTATCTACATAAGGCTTATTAGAGCATTAGTGTGGTATTTTGGCTTCAAGTTGTCAATTTATCTGCAACGTGCTACCATTAGCTCATGACTCAACAGGTAATTGTTTCTGGCATTCAGCCTAGTGGAAACTTCACGTTGGTAATCATGTGGGTGCGGTTCAGCAATGGGTACATATGCAAAATACAGAAGATGGTGAGTACATTTTTATGTTAGTAAATCTTCACAGTATTACTGTCGCACAAGATCCTGAATTACTGCGTAGCTACAATTATCACCTTGCTGCATGGTTTTTGGCTGCGGGTTTAAACCCGAAAAAAACTACAATGTTTGTGCAGTCACAAAACCCAGACCACCCATATCTTGCGTGGATGTTTGATTGTATTACTCCCATGGGTTGGATGGAGCGCATGACCCAGTATAAAGATAAGAGCAAAAAGCAAGGTGAGCGTACCTCGGTGGGGCTTTTTCATTATCCAAGCCTTATGGCTGCAGATATTTTGTTGTATAACACAACCCTGGTGCCAGTTGGAGAAGATCAAACACAGCACATAGAGATAACAAGGGATATTGCAGAAAAATTTAATAATCTGTATGGAGAAGTGTTTGCTTTGCCAAAAATACGCCTAGTCAACGAAGGGGCACGGGTAATGAGTTTGCAAAATCCCACAGAAAAGATGAGTAAATCGAGTGTAGACCCCATGGGTACTCTTAATGTGCTCGATACTGCAGATGAAATACAGAAAAAAGTGATGCGCGCAGTAACAGATTCTGGGACAGAGGTGCGCGCAGCAGGTGATAAACCTGCCCTTAAAAATCTTTTGGCACTTTATAGTGCGTTTTCGGGCAAAGATGTGCCAACTATTGAAGCAGAATATGTCGGCAAGGGCTATGGCGACTTTAAAAAAGGCCTTGCCGAAGTTGTTATTGCTTCGCTTGAACCCATACAAAAAAATATCATGAACTCATGAGTGACACGGGCTATCTTGATAGCGTTCTCAGCGCAGGGCTTTCTAAAGCGCGTGAGCGCTCATCTGCAAAACTTAAGCAGGCAGCTCACGCAATGGGCCTCCTGGTATAATATTCCTATGAAAATTCGATTTAACCCCTCTGAATTTGAGCAGCATTGGGCAGAGGTTTGGCATAAAGAAAAAACCTATCTCACTCACAATCCACAGCCTGGGCAAGAAAAAAACTTCACGCTCGTAATGTTTCCTTATCCATCTGGAGCCGGACTTCATACAGGCCACGCACGTGTTTATACTGGTACAGATGTGCTTGCACGGTTTTATCGAATGCAAGGCAAAGCTGTATTGCACCCCATGGGATGGGATGCATTTGGCCTGCCCGCAGAAAATGCCGCAATTAAAGAAAAGAAAAACCCCAACGAACTCACTCAGCATAATGTAGCAAACTTTAAGCGGCAAATGAATAAGCTTGGTATTAGCTACGACTGGGACCGTGAAATTAATACCACAGACCCAGAATATTATGCAGTTACCCAGTGGCTTTTTATTGAATTTTTTAAACATGGCTTGCTATATAAAAAAGAAACACCTGTATATTACTGCCCGCACTGCAAAACCGGGCTTGCCCAAGAAGAAGTGCAGGGTGATGGTACTCATGAGCGCTGTGGGAATGCTGTAGAAAAAAGAAATCTTCCGCAATGGATATTTAGAATTACCTCCTATGCAGACAAACTCATTGACGGGCTACAGAATTTAGACTGGCCAAGCGGAATTTTAGAAATGCAGAAAAACTGGATAGGCAAAAAAGATGGGTTAAATATAGACTATCCTGTACAAGAAACAAGCGAAACAATTACCTGTTTTACTACTCGTCCCGAAACAAACTTTGGTGCTACATTTGTAGTGCTGGCACCAGAGCACCCATTTGTACAAAAGCTCACCTCGGGTGCAGTAAAAATAAAAGACAAGGCTCTAGAAAAACCTTTAATGGAATATGTGGCAGCGGCCCTAAGAAAGACCGAACGTGAGCGGCTTGCCGAAGAAAAGAAAAAAACAGGCGTCTTTACTGGATTTTATGCAGAAAACCGTTTAAATGGCAAACTGCTGCCTATATGGATTTCTGATTTTGTTCTTGCTCAGGTTGGCACGGGGGCCGTTGTGGGCGTGCCGGGTCACGATACGCGTGACTTTGAATTTGCGCACACATTTAACTTGCCCGTTACCCGGGTTGTAACAGATGGAGATGCTGATGAGTCTCTCATTGTTTCAGCGGCACAGGTGTATGAAGGCGACAAAGGGACAGTTATTAACTCAGACTTTCTTAACGGTATGGACCTTAGTAAAGCCTTAGAAGCAATAATTAAGCACCATGAAGAGAAAGGTTGGGGTACAAGAGCAACTTCGTATCACCTTCGTGACTGGATCTTCTCGCGACAACGCTACTGGGGTGAGCCAATTCCAATGGTTTATTGCGATGCTTGTGCAAAAAATGGCATATCTTTCTGGGATACCAAAGAGGGTGAGGAGCAATCTTTAAGGCTCAACAAAGCCCCAAGGCCTCATAACCTGCGCCAGCTCATTGCAGATGTCCAACCATTAATGGTAGGGTGGTTTCCACTTGCTACAGAACAACTGCCCCTAACATTACCTGCAGTAAAGAGTTATGAGCCAACAGATACCGGAGAGTCACCTCTTACTCAAGTTGAGGGTTGGAAAGATACTCAATGTCCACACTGCAAAGGTGCTGCTGTGCGAGAAACAGATACAATGCCTAACTGGGCTGGCTCTTGTTGGTACTTTTTGGCTTTTGCCAGCAAACCTGCGCTAGGTAAAGTAAAGACCGACGGGAAGCCCTGGAGAGATGGCGATTTACTAGCATGGATGCCAGTAGATTGGTATATTGGGGGAGCAGAACATGCGGTTTTGCACCTACTGTATGCACGGTTCTGGATGCACGTGCTGTACGATTTGAACCTAGTTCCATTTTATGAACCATTTACACGCCTGCGCAATGTGGGCATGGTGCTTGCCGAAGATAATCGTAAAATGAGTAAATCACTAGGCAATGTAATAAATCCAGATGATGTGATTGCAGAATACGGCGCTGATACGCTCCGCATATACGAAATGTTCATGGCGCCGTTTAACCAGGAAGTTACGTGGTCTACACAATCTTTGCAGGGCGCATATCGCTTTTTGAGGCGAATTTGGCAGTTGCATAATAATTCTGATAAAGTAGCAAAAGGTGATGAAAAAAGCACTAAAGAGCTTGCTGTTGAGCTTCAAAAAGTCATCAAGAAAATTACTCAAGATATACCGAACGTGAAATTTAATACCCCAATAGCTTCAATGATGGAATTTGTGAATATGTGGGAGCGTTCAGGCAATGTACTCTCTAAGGGCGATGCAATGGTCTTTTTGCAGTTACTTGCACCGTTCGCGCCTTTTGTGACAGAGCACATATGGCGCTCCATTTATGCTCAAGCTTCGTCTATTCACAATTCTAAGTGGCCTAAGATCAATGAGCATCTACTTGTAGACACAACAATTTTAATTCCCGTTCAGGTTAACGGAAAGGTGCGAGATACCATTAGCGTTGCGGTAGATGCAGATGAAGAGGTGGTAATAGCTGCTGCACTTGCTTCTGAAAAAGTTGCAAAATGGATACAAGATAAAGCCCCAAAGCACATATATATTCCTGGTAGAATTCTAAATTTTATTGTGTGATACAATATATAATTCACGGGCCGGTAGCTCAATGGTAGAGCAGTTCCCTTTTAAGGAATTGGTTGTGGGTTCGAGTCCCTCCCGGCTCACACATATTATGAAAACATCGTTACATATTCTTCCCAATAAACTTCGTACTCTCCTTATCGATACAAAAGCCTTTCCTTCAGCAACATGTTTGCTTTTAGTTAATGCAGGCTCACGTTACGAGAACAGGAAAAACAATGGTATCGCACACTTTTTTGAGCACATGGCTTTCAAAGGCAGTAAAAAGTATCCTAATACAGCTGCTCTTGCTTCATTAGTCGAAGGATTTGGTGGAGAATTTAATGCTTTTACCTCAAAAGACTACACCGGCTACTATATTAAGGCTCCGGTACAACATACAGAGACGATGATCGATGTGCTTAGTGATATGATTACGCAACCCTTGCTTGATAAAGATGAGATTGAACGCGAGAAGGGCGTTATTGGTCAAGAGATTAGTATGTATGAAGATACCCCACAGCGAATTATTAATCAGCTGTACGAATATCTATTGTACAAAGAGAGTCCACTAGGTATGGATATCATAGGAACCGTTGCTACGGTTAATGCAGCTACGCGAAAAACGTTCAAGGACTACATGGATACATATTATTATGCAAATAATGCTGTACTAGTTGTATCTGGAGGCCTCACGGGTATAAATAATGAAATCAAAGAGAAGAACCATCTTGCTTATGCTACTAAATATTTTTCAAACTGGGGAGAAAAAACTGTGCCTAGTTTTAAACCAGTAAAGGAGCACCAAACAAAGCCGGCGACCTTTCTTCGATATAAGAAGTCGGAACAGGCTCATCTTTGTTTTGGCTACCGAACGTTTGGAAAGAAAGACGAGAGAAAGTATGCCCTATCAGTCTTATCAGCTATACTAGGGGTAGGTATGTCATCACGGCTCTTTATGGAAGTCCGAGAGAAGAGGGGACTGTGTTATGCAATAGGAACTTATACAGACCACTTTCACGATGTCGGCACTATGGTAACCTATGCAGGTGTCCCGACAGACATAAAAAAAGTGCATGAGGCTATAAAAGTCATAAGGTATGAGCATGAGAGTCTTGTGGAAGGAAGAATTAGTGACGGTGAGCTTGATAGGGCGAAGGAAATTCTGAAAGGGCGACTAATTCTTTCACTTGAGGATACCTTTAACGTTGGTTATATTTACGGTAAACAACTGCTCCACGAGGGTAAAGTTAAGCCTGTGGAGGAGATAATTAAGCGAATCGAAGAAGTATCTGCTAACGAAATTATCAGTCTTGCAAAAGACATCATAAAGCCTTCGCAATCAAATTTAGCCTTAATTGGACCTTTTAAATCTTCTACTTCCTTCGAGAAAATAATTGCGAGCGAATAACTGTATCAAACCACCCTATATCTGGTGCTTTTTAAACTCAATATCACTTGACACGAGCATAAAATTATTGGTACTCTGAATATACATCACAGATGTTATGTTTGCTGTGAGCAAAGATTATTGAGAGGCTCTAAGTTTAAAGGTAGGAGAATGGCTATTATTAAGCACCTCTTTCTCGCCTTGATAATTTACGGGGCCGTGTTTTTTGTATCCAAAAAACGTATTAGCTGATACGTACTCTATCTCTACCCAAGCTGATTTTGATGCTGGGACGTTTTTCAGATACAGAAGAGTACTCAACAAGGGGAAGTTTAAGGCTCGAAGACGCTGGATCATGGAGTCAGACGTATACAAATTCAACACCTCTACCGTTCACTCAAGGAACATCAGCAAAATCTGATGGTACATTCATTTACTTTCTCTATGCAGGTGATACATATTTTACCCGCTACAATCCTGCGAGTAACAAATGGAGTCAAATGGCGAATGCGCCCTATTCTGCGTCAATATACAAAAGCGACATGGTTTATCTAGATGGTTACATGTACGTATTATTTGGAGGTTATCAGAAAAAGTTTGCAAGATATCATATTGCTAGTAATACCTGGGAGGATCTAACAGATATGCCTGACTACACCCTTTATGGGGCTTCTCTAAGTACAGATGGTACGAACGTATTTTTATTAAGAGCTACAAATACGACTGATTTCTGGAGGTATAACGTATCATCTGATACCTGGACCACCCTAACAGCTGCTCCAGCCACTATGTATACAGGTGCTGACTTGGTCTATGAGGGTGGCTACATGTATTCGCCAAGAGGTAATAACACGACTACATTCTATAGGTATGATGTTAGCGGAAACTCATGGACCACAATGACTGTGGCGCCGGCAACACTAAATGGTGATCATAGCATTGTTTCTGATGGAACCTACCTGTATGTAACGCGCTCTGGAGCCCAAAATACATTTTATCGCTATAGTATGGCCGGCAATTCTTGGACGACACTCAATACATTACCAGCAACTGTTAATTATCATTCGTTCGTGTATGTTTCGTCAGTTGACAAGTATTACATGTTTAGGGGGCTGGGTGTATATGACATATGGCAATATAATCCCAACACCGATGCATTTACATATCATGCAGATCTTCCCATTGCACTCGGAACAGGCTCTGATCTGATTCATCTTTCTGGATATCTCTACCTGACGAGGGGAACATCAACAAACTATTACAGATACCAAATATCATCAAATACTTGGTCAACTCTAACTAGCGCACCAGGAAACATAGCTGCAGATCAGCGAGGTGTTGCGGCAGGGAGCTTATTATATTATTTCTCGGGTGCTAGCACTACCTTCTACAGCTATAATCCTGCATCAAATACATGGTCAACCCTAACAGCAGCGCCTGCCGCGGTTGGTGCTGGAGACTCACTGATGTACCCCGGCTCTGGAGATTACATTTATGCCTCAAGAGGAAATAATACTTCTGTGTTTTGGCGATATAGTATCTCTGGGAACAGTTGGGACGATGCATCAGTTGCAGACTTACCAACAGGTGTACAAATGTATTTTGGTTCACGTTTGTTGAGTGATGGCACGTATATTTACGCTATAACTGGTGGCACAGGAAAGTCTAAATTGTATAGGTACGACATCTCTGGTAATTCATGGAGCGACTTGGGGACATTGCCTTTTAATCCGATGTATGGCACTGACGGTGTCTATTATGATGGGAAACTTTATGTACAGGGAGGAAATTATAGGCGCTCATTTTTTGAATACGATATTGCAGGAGGTGAATGGAGAAGGCTTGAAAACTTGAGTGGCTATCTTGGGAACGATATTGGGCCTTACACAGGAGGTGCACTTGCGTCTGACGGTGCAGGTACACTTTATTCAACTTGGGGCTCTACATATGCTCGAATGCAATCTTACACTATCGAAACAGATAAATACGAAGATACTGGTACTTGGACTTCACAGATTATTGACTTATCGTACGTAAGTGCATTCGGTGATCTGACAGTCACGGATTCAACGCCTGGCACTTCTTCGGTAACCTATGAAACAAGAACTTCGGACGACGGTACAACATGGTCAAGTTGGCAGGCACTTTCCGTTTCATCCATACAATCAACACCAAATCGTTACATTCAGGTAAGGGCTACATTAACTGCAGACACAGGTAATGCTGACACGCCAGTAATAAACGATATGACAATAAACTATACGGGAGATGTAACGGCTCCAACAAATCCGTCTACTTTTACAGGACTGTCACAGCAGGTTTCAGGGATAGCAATTTCTTCAGGTTCTACATATGGATATGTCCATCCATATATTTCATGGACTGGAGCCTCAGATACAGAGTCGTCTATCGCGGGGTATTATGTATACTTCGGAACCGATAGCGATGCGGATCCAGAAACAGAAGGTGCTTTTATTACAACAGCAGGCTATGTGATAACAGAATCACTTACTAATGGCTCAACCTACTACCTGCGTCTTCGAACTAAAGATTCTGCTGACAATATGAGCTCTGCGGTAACAGGTTTCACCTATGTGTATGGTGGCGTAAGCGTGACGTCATCGGCTTTTAATGAATCCTCTGAATATGCTGGTACAGCAACAAATATACTAACGTTAAATGATGATATCAAATTGGCCACAGACTCAGGTGGCATTTGGGAACAAGAAAGAATTAGTCTTTCGCCTGCAGGGCTTTCATATGGTGCCGGTTTTGCTTATATCAGTAGTTCAGAAAAGCTATATACGTTCAGAGGACTTAACACAACCACATTTTACGAATATGACATTCCTACAGATGTGTGGTCTACGCTTACCGCCGCTCCTGCAGCTGTAAACTATGGCTGGATCGTACCGGGACCAAGCGGCTATCTATACGCTGCTCGAGGAGCAGCGACTGCATCATTCTGGCAATATGATATAGCGGCTGGAACATGGAGCGACGAGGCAGCTGCTGATGCGCCCCTTACGCTTACTTCAGGAACAGCAGCTATATGGGATGGGTCAAGATATATTTATGTTTCTCGGGGTGGAGCTGATGATGCATTTTTCCGATATGATACCCAGTTTGATACATGGGATACCTTAGCAAACGTTCAGTTTGATGTTCTTAGCACTATGAATGCGGGAGCTGATATGGCATATAATGGCTCCGACACACTGTACGCGATCCAAGGTAATTATCTTTCAGGATTTTCATCCTATGATATCTCAAGTGATTCATGGACATTGTTACCTGCACTACCTCACGTAGCAAATAACGACGGGACAATCTCATTTGACGCTACCCAGAATGCAATTTATTATTTACCGGGAAACGGACGTGTAGCTTTTTATAAGTATGATATTTCATCGCAAACTTGGTCTGAGCTACCTGAAAGTCCGGGAAGTATTGGACAGGGTGCCGATATACGGAATGTCGATGGAAAGCTATATGTAATTAGGGGAGGCAGTACACAGAACGTGTATACATATGACACAGTTACTAATAAGTGGGTTTTACCGACACTTGGTCTTTTCGGTACATATTTTAGAGGAGTTGATTATCTCCCATTTAACTATGGCGCAGATATAGAGAAAGGGGACGGGAATTATTTGTATATTACAAAAGGAAACTATGATAACCTATTTATCCGCTACGATGCTTCAACAGGATCAGTTCTGCGACTCTCAGATGCACCTAATGGATTCTATCAGGGTGGAGACTTATTGTACGAAAGTGATAGTAATAAAATTTATGCAATCACGACAGCCGCAGATACAGGATTTTATCAGTATGACATAGCGACAGATACATGGTCAGAACTCACAAGCGACCCGCTAACGGCAGCTCCGGGTACTGGTGCTTCGCTTACGTATGATGGAAATAGATACATTTATTACGCTCGTGGTGGTAATACGACAAGTTTCTACAGATACGACACTCAGTCAAGCGAAGGTGCGCGTTGGTCAACTTTGACTGGAGCACCAGCGGCGCTTAATTACGGATCCGAGCTTGTTTATAAGGATGGATATATCTATACTCCAAGAGGAAACAACACTACTACATTCTATCGATATGATGTAGGTGCTGGTACGTGGAGCAGTCTGACGGCTGTGACAGCAGCAATCTACAACGATGGATTTTTGGTTGATACCGGTCAGACAGATACTCTTATTGCTTGTAGGGGTGTAAATACGAATGCATGCTATACATACTCAATAAGTGGAAACTCATGGACTGCCATAGATGGTGCGCCTGCGAACTTTTATATTGGTGCTGCAGGCGCGGTAGGATCAAATAAAATGTATGCCATCCCAGGCGCTAGTGGTACAAATACATTTACTGACGGCCTGTATTCATACGTTTTAGAGACGCCCAACTCATCTTTCCAATCATCAGGGTCCTACGAATCGCAGGAGCATGATCTAACGTCCGTATATAAATTCGCTAATTTAACCGTTAATTATGCCGAGGCTGTATCGGGCACAACGCTTACACCATACACAAGATCATCAGAGGATGGGGATGATTGGTCATCGTGGACTGCAGCCGCAAGTAAAAAAAAGATCGGAACTGTTGCTGAGTATGAAATTAAATCTCCCGACAATAGATATCTTCAAGTGCGTTTTGATCTGACATCTGGAGATGGATTGTATACAGACGTGATTGATTCGTATACAGTTAACTATTATACTGATGCCTCTGCTCCAACCAACCCAACAAGTCTCACCGCGTATACAACCGCAACACAATCTGCGACTATGACTACGAACACATGGTATTCCCACACTGCTCCCAATTTCGACTGGCCCGATGCCGACGCAGTTGGTGGAGCGACTGACGGGGCAGGCGGATCTGGAATTGATGGGTATTATGTGTACTTTGGAACAAATAGTAGTGCAGACCCTGCTGTTGACGGAGTACTGCAGACGACTACCGCCTATACAGCAAGCAGCTTAAGCTCTGGCTCGACATACTATTTAAGAATAAAAGCAATCGATGATGCAGGCAACGTGGCAGCTACCACATGGCAACCTTTTATATATAAGCTCGATACAACAGCTCCTACAAATCCTACCACAGTCACTTCTGATCCTCCTGGCTATTCTGCAACGAACAGCTTTGATTTTGAATGGAATGCAGGCTCAGATGCTAACTCTGGCATTGCAGAATATTGTTATAAAACAGGGGCTGTTGGTGCCACAGAAACATGTACAGCAGCCACGACCATCACTGGTATTGCTGCCTATCAATCTGGTGCCAATACCTTCTATGTAAGGGCAAAAGATACAGCAGGCAATTTTGCATCGTCATATGTTAACGCCTCTTTCTACTATAGTTCAACAGCTCCCAGTGCCCCTCAAAACGTAACGGCAACCCCAAGTACTAACACAGTTAATGAATTTGCCTTTAGCTGGGATCCACCTGCAAACTATTCTGGTGCACAGTCAAATCTAAGGTATTACTATTCTGTTAATGTTCTGCCCACATCAACCAATGTTAACCAGGTTGGCTTGTCGGTGACATATTTGTCGGCTGGCGCATACGCAACACAATCTGGTTCAAATACTTTTTATGTTGTTGCAAAAGATGAGGCCGGCAACATTGACTATAATGTGTATGGATCGGTTACTTTTACAGCCAATACCTCTGCACCTGGTATACCCACAAACATAGAGATGGCAGATGTTTCTGATAAATCAACAGAAGCATGGAAGTTGGCTATAACTTGGAATGCACCCACATCAACAGGGTCAGGTATTGCCAACTACAAGCTGTATCGTTCGGCCACCGCAGATGCAGATTGTTCTACAAGTATGGCGAGCTTCACGCTTATAGGCACAACCACAGAGGCATCATATGTAAATTCTAGCCTTTCACAGCAAGATTACTATTATTGTGTAAAGGCTTGTGATTCAACGGGCAACTGTTCTGCCCCAAGCGAAACTGCTACTATGTACCCAGATGGTCGTTGGGAATCAGCGCCGACGCTAACAGCAAGCCCGTCGGCAAGCGTAAAAACTCGCAGCGCAATAATTACATGGTCTACAAATAGAACATCAAGCTCTTTTGTAAAGTATGGTAAAACATCGGGAACATATGGCGAAGAAGTAGGATCATCAACACAAGTCACTGCTCATGAAGTGAGTTTGAAAGAATTGGATCCCGGTGCTCAATACTACTATAAAGTACTCTGGACCGATGAAGATGGTAATACCTCATCATCAGACGAATACAGCTTTACCACAAATGCGGCTCCAAATGTAGCTGATGTTAAAATTACTGATGTAAGTATTTCAACAGCATATGTGACCGCAAATATACAGTATGCAACCGAGGCTACACTGCAATACGGTCCTACTACCGCATATGGAGGCACCTCCTCAATTCCTGTTTCAAAAACAGGTGGGTTATATTCAGTAAAACTTGAAGACCTTGAGCAAGACACTTTGTATCATATGCGTATTGTTGCCGAAGATGACGAAGGCAATGTATATAACGGAGAAGATAGAACCTTCCAAACGCTTCCTGTACCTAAAATTACTAATATAAAAATACAGCAGGTAGCTGGATTACCCACTGCAGCTGTTCGCCTCATATGGACATCTAACACCGAAATATCAACTATTGTGACGTACTATCCTACTGCAAAGCCAGAACAGGCACAGGATAAAATTAACTTGACTCGCTCACTCAACCATGAGTTGATTATTACTGATTTATCAGATGAAACTGACTATACTATTTTGGTTAAGGGTCGTGATGTCGCAGGTAATGAGGCTATTGCAGATAAAGTACAGCTAAAAACAGCAGCCGACCTGCGTGCACCTGAAATTTTGAATCTTACAGTTGAAAGTACGATTGTTGGTATTGGAGAAGAAGCAAAGGCCCAGATTATTGTTTGTTGGGATACCGATGAGCCCGCAACAACACAGGTAGAATATAACCTTGGTACCTCTACCACGTATGGTTCAACTACACAAGAAGATACTAATTTGACAACTAATCATTGCGCGACTGTTTCGGGTGCGCAGCCGGCGCAGATCTATCAATTGCGCGCAATATCTAAAGACAAATCCAACAACAATGGCGTTTCGTTTGACACCGTTATAGTAACACCAAGCGCAACAAAAGATGTGTTGAATCTTGTGGTTAACAAGCTGTCAACTACATTTGGATTTCTTAAACGTTTTACTAAGTAATATGGCTGATACATTTATTAAAGCAACAAACATTACAAAAACATTTAGAGTTGGCGATGAAGATGTGCAAGTGCTTAAAGAAATTAATCTTGAAATTCAAAAGGGAGATTTTGCAATTATCTTTGGACCATCTGGATCGGGGAAGTCTACGCTATTACATGCTCTTTTGGGCCTTGAAGCTCCAACAACAGGCAATATTCTTATAGAAGGGAAGGATTTTTATGCAATGACCGAAGACGAACGAGCTATATACAGGCGTCACCGAGTAGGAATGATTTATCAGCAGGCGCTTTGGATTAACTCTCTCAATGTGTGTGATAATGTAACGTTTGCCTTAAACTTGCTTGACTATAACAGTGAAATGATTGCACAAAAGGGAGATGCTGTATTAAAGATGGTAGGTATGGAAAATTGGGCTTCGCACAGACCCACAGAATTAAGTTCTGGCCAGCAGCAAAAAATTAGCCTAGCTCGAGCAATGGTAATAGACCCTGTACTTATGGTTGCAGATGAACCCACAGGTAATTTAGACACAGTGTCTGGGCTCAATCTTATGCAGACATTTCTTGATATTAATGCAAAGGGAATCACCATCATCATGATTACTCATGATCTTGATTATCTTAAATATGCTACAAAGCTTATACATGTGCTTGATGGGAGCGTTGTTGAGGTGTATACGCCTAAGAAGAGAGCAAAGAAGGTGGAGCAAGGAGTGGCTGGCGAGGTAGGTAAAACAGTAGATTTACGAAGCCCGGATTATCTAAAAAAATTGCAGCTATGATGAACAAATTAAAAATTTTAAATCCGGTACGAGCTTTCCAGTTACTGCGACATATCGTGGTATCTACTCCGCGATATGCAAAATTGTGTTTTCATTTGTCACCTTTTTTATAGTTCTTGTTCACTTTTCTATTCATAGAGCATATGAGCTTTGTTCGGGTGTGCCGGTTCTGGTCGGGGAGTACGTGCAGTAGGTGCTGTGGTGGGCAAAACTATTGGTAAACCTACTAATGTACTTATTCAGCGATTAGAGGCGCTCAGGCCTTTCCAGGTGCGTCAATCGTATCTAATTTATCTAGCATTTGAGAATTTACAAACAAGAAAGAGTAGAACATTTATTACTGTTATGGGCATGGCTGTAGGAGTTGGTATTATTGTTTATCTACTATCATTGGGTTATGGAATCGAACGATTGGTTATTAATCAGGTAGCTTCACTTGATGAGTTGAAAATTATAGATGTGTCTTCTAGTAGAAATACTGCCTTAAGAATTAATAATTCTGTAGTAAATAAAATTGTAAAGAATCCGGTTGTTGATAAAATTATTCCCCTAGTGTCATTTGTAGGTAGAGTGAACTTTAATAAGGCGCAGGCAGATGTATTGGTATATGGCGTGAGTCAAGACTATATGAATATTGCCCAGATAAAACTCAAAAAAGGTAAAGGTTTTACCAACCTTACAAAACAGTCGTTTATTATTGAAGATGGAGATGTGGCAGGAATATCTACAGAGCTAACAAAAGCATCGGTAGGTAAGAACGTAGACGATGAAATAATAAACTTTACGGTCGTGCCGGATGAGTTGGTTGCAGTGCGAGCCTCGTGTGTAACTACTTCAGAAATAATAGGCTACACAACCCGCATAGAGGGTGTGGTAACAGGACAACGTATGTGGGGCAGCACCTATGCTCCATATGGAGATTATGGGCGTGTAGGATATGATGAAGATAAAAAAGAATATGCTGGAATGTGGGTGCGGGCTAAGTTGCCACTCTTTAACAAAGACATCGATAATAATCTTGTCCCGCAAATAGGTGAGAATGGCTATCAGGTTTGGGATTATGGCTGTATTCAAAAAGAGTTTGTGCAAGAGAAGGGAAGGGTTGAAAAGTTTGCATCGGTGCTAGGAGAAGCAACCACAAGTGCTGCTCTTGCAGCATCTGGGGTGGTTGCCACCGGATCTGCAGCACGAGCATATCAAGCTGAGGTAGTAGCAACCGATGCGGCTGGCATTGAATTTGTAAAATTAACTAGCGCATCGGAATCTGCAGGTGTAAAAAAAATAAATGAGGTTATTACATTTAGCAAAAAACCCTCTGGAGAAGCTATTATATCAACAGGGCTGCTACGATTACTTGGTTTAACAGAAGAAAAGGCTTTGGGGGCAAAGTTTAATGTTTCATTTATATTAGTAAAAGCACTGCGCCCCGATATTGAAGGAAGAAAATTTACCAAAGAAGAAACATACAAAATTGTTGGACTTGTCGATAATGCAGACGAACAATTTTTTTATGTTCCATTTGATGACATATCAAAACTCGGAATCAAAAACTACTCTCAGCTAAAAGTTGTGGTTAAAGATAAGAATGCCGTGCCTAAAATTCGAACAGAAATTGAAACATATGGCTACACAACTGCATCATCAGGAGATACTGTAGCAGAGATTGAGGGTTTATTTAGAAATCTGCGGCTTGTATTAGCGTCTATTGGGTTAATTGCGCTTGCAGTTGCGTCATTGGGAATGTTCAACACACTCACTGTATCGCTACTTGAACGAACGAGAGAAATTGGAGGCATGAAGGTTATTGGTATGGTATCAGAAGAAATTCAAGATCTATTCCTTGCAGAGGCTATGATTATGGGCTTTGCTGGCGGCATTGGTGGTATATTTTTAGGCTATTTGCTGGGTCAAATAACTTCATTCGGTATTTCGATTTTTTCTGTTACTCAGGGTTTGGGTTACTTGCAAGTGTCCTATATTCCTCTTTCATTCATAGTCTTTATTTTGCTAATATCATTTGTAGTAGGTATTTTAACGGGCTTGTACCCAGCCCGAAGAGCCCGCAATACCTCTGCGCTTAATGCATTACGTTACGAGTAATATAAGTAGTATGGGTAAGGCAGTACAAAAAAAAGAGAACAAAAAAATTTGAGATGACGCAAAAAAGCTTGCTGCTATTATTTGGTATCTCAACATTATTAACAATCACAACTATTGTTGTGTACCATTTAGAACCCGTCATAAAATTGCCTGAAAGTTTGTTTACTAAAGCAAGAGATGTTGTGTATGCAGATCCATATCTAGTGCTTAGTGAACTTGCCAGAAATAATGCGCAGAATGTACTGCTGGTTGATATGCGAAGTCCTCAAGATTACCAAGCACGCCGTTTAAAAAACTCACAAAATATATATTTTCCATATGTTACCAATAGAGATGAAGAAAAAGAGTTTGTAAAGGCAGTTGAAAAACAGTCCTCGCTATACAAAAAGATTGTACTACTCCCATATAGTGCCTTTTCAACTTCTGGAGAAGACGCAGCACGCATTCTGCTTGAAGCAGGTTTCACAAACGTTTTTGTGCTGAAGGCTGGATGGAATGAATTGTATAGTCTTCCTAATATGTGGGTTCCTGAAGAGAAAGTTGCTGATAATTTATTACAAAAGCTAATTGAAGAAGATTAAATTCGGTCTTCGCCAACAATAATCACAATATCTGCTTCTGAGGTGCTTTGTTCATCTTTAGGCAGTGTTTGTACGTTCGCATTTAGCTTTTTCGCAATTTCTTCGGCCTCATTTTTTGCATCTGTATTTACGATCACCACAAGGGTTTTTTCATATGATTTGTTCTTTGCGTCGTCTTTGTCTATAACGGTGATATTGCTAAATGTAGCTATAAGTAGCTTTTCAAGTTCATTAGTAAGTCCAACTTTTTTTGTGCCATTAAGTAAGATGGCTTTTACTTCTTTATTGCTGGGAGTAACAGTTGCAGAGGCTGTTGCGATAGCATTTGTTGGCTTGTTGTTGGCCGGAGATGGCGCAATGGTATTAACTGGTGCGACCTCAATAATTTTATTTATTGAAGGTCTATAAAGTATTGCCTTTTGAGCTTTTGTGTAAATAATTACACGATCGTCGTTTTCTGCTTTGTTGAACAATGGTTGCTTTTGGAGTTTAGTTTTATCGGTTACTGTAGCTACAGTTGGTGTTTCATCGGTGGGAAGTTCCATAAGCTTGCTTACGGCTTCTAGTGTACGAGTAGCATCATTTATTGCATTTTTTTTGGCTTCTTGTGTGTAGAGATAAAAGAAAATGAGCGAACTAATCATTGCACTTAATAAAATAAGCACACCTCCAATGGTGAGAATTTTTTGTAGTTTTGTGTTTGCTCCTGGCACTGTTTTAGCCATAGTATTATTGTAAATAAACAGATACTAGAATGTAAAGGATTGTTCTGTGCCACTATTAAACCAGTTTCCGTGACGCATAACTTGATCTAGAGTTGGGCCAGAAGAGGTTATCGTAAAGCTACGGGTCGAAGACCATGACCCATACGAATTTGTGCCTGCAGGGTCTAAGCCACGCACGCGCCAATAATAGGTACCAGTTGCAAGTGCATCACCTGCTTGCACGGTATATTGAATATTTTCACCCGAGTTAAATGGGTGGGTGTCACCCCCGGTGTCGGGGTTGGCAAAACCAGAATCTGTTTCTGAGTATGCATCTATAAGAGGTGGAGAGGCCTTAATTTCTACACCAATGCCCGCAACTCTTGCGTTAGAAGTCCAGCTCCAATCTACTGTTGTGTCATTTGAGTTTTTCCATTGTGTTTGGCCTGTGTTGTCAGTAATGTTTGTCTCATGAATTTCGGTAAATCCGCTGCCAAAGGTGGTATTTTGATTAACCTCAGATACAAATGCTCCGTACGTTGCATTTGCACCTGCAGAAAAAGCACCCAATGTTACGGTAAGGCTAGTCACAGAAGCCCCACTGTTTTCTGCATCTTGTACAATTGCCCCCGAGCCATTTGTTCCCGATGTATCAACACCATCAAACTCAGTAATTGACCATATTGCATTAATTTGCGTTTGCCCGGCAAAATCAATGGTAACCGCTCCGCTGGTAGGTGAACTACCCATTGCACGGAGAATGGTAACCATGTTCCAGCTCAAAGAGTCTTTTGCGCTTTCTACAACCTCCCAGGTAAGCCCATTGCCTGTTGCCGTAGGCACATTGTTGCCGGCACCCGACACACGACTTGCCACCGCAAGCAGAATGAGTTTATTTGAACCTGGCGAGATGCTTGCTGTGTTAAATGATGTAGCGCTTGAGCCCGAACCAGAAGTTAGGTCTGTTTTACTAATTGTGCTGCCAAAGCCAGTATCTGTATGTACTTGTACATTGTATTCAATACTATCTGTATCGGCATCGGTACCGGTAAAATCAAGCGTTGGTGTTGTGTCAGAGTCTGATGATGCATCAGAAGGGGAGTTGAGAGATACGGTTGGTGCAACATTAGGGATGCTATTATCGTAGTTAGTCATAATAGCCTGCGAAGAAAGATCGCGCCATACAGCAATAAAAACGTGGCCCCATGAGCGGTGTCCAAAGGTTGCGCCAGTCAGAAGAGGTGGCTGAGTATGTTGTATCACCAGAGCTCCAGCTCGCCATGCCATCTGTTGACGTAGTGTAATATACGCCATTTGTGGTGCCCAGTGTGTCGGTGCCATCACGCTTACCAATGTACGCAACACGAATTGCGCCAGAGCTTTGATCAATATAAATCTGAGGATAATATTGATCATCAATATTCGTTGAGATAGCAGTTTTTTCTGTTATGGAGCCGGTACCATTAATATCCCATGTGCGCATGTCTGCAGTCGCTGTATCATATTCTGTTTCAGTGATCACCAGTAAATGGCCATCACTATGCCGAATTGAGCCCGCAAAGCCATATTGACCTGTGCCGTCGGTGGTGTTTTTCTGCGAGTGTCACAATATTTGCAGATTCGCTTGTCGAGTTTGCAGAGTCATCGTGAACCTTTAATGTCAATTCATTAGTCGATGCGTCGTGATAGAGTAGCCACATATCTTGATTATCTGCCTCATTACCGGGGAATACCAAGCTTTGGTCAACAGTTGCTTCTATGATGGTGTCGGTGGTACCTGTCGTATAGCGTATGGTCCAGTTAGAACCACCATCTGTAGAGCGGCGCACACCTTTCTCTGCGCCTGCATCTATGTCAAAAGCCACATATAAGTTGCCCCCACGCATTTTGGCTCCAGATACAAAAACTCCACGTCCAGCGACTGCAGTGGTCCCGTTAAATGCAATAACCTCGCTTGTTTGTGTATCATTGTTGGCAGTATCAAGGCTTTCATAAATAATATCATCGGCACCTGTACCAAAATACCATATATGTATTTTGGTGCCTGTATCGCCCGTGGTCCATTTGTCATACCACACATCAAACCCAAGAATTGTTTCTGATGCTTTAATATCGGTGAGGCCTGTCCAGCTTGCTCCGCCATCGGTTGTTTTTAAGTATGATAAATCACTGTCGTTATCAATAAAAAAGTGATAACCAACCAAGGTAGAAATAAACACCGTATTGCGCATGCCACGAGAGGTTCCCAGCACAGCGGCCGAATCTATAGTTACATCTGCATCGGCCGCAATTTGCCATTTACGAATTTCTTGAAACACTACTTCAGATGTATTTATGTGTTTAAATGTGAGTGGCCCTAACAAGTAAAACTCGGGGGAAATATCGGGTGCCTTGAATGAGTATTTGAGTGATTTTGTATCACCTTTTTTTAAGTCTACCTTCCACTTTAAAACTCTCACGTTCGTTTTAAGATCATCTTGAGCGGCGAGTACTGTGCCGTCTTGAATACCTAGGTATGGTGCAGGGTCTACCATTCCGCCATAGCCGTTGTGTACGCCTGTTCCATGTGGCGATAGGGCAAAGTGAAGGTGGGGGCCCGTTGAGTTTCCGGTGCTGCCAGAAATACCCACCTCTTGCCCTTTAGTAACCGTATCACCAATTTGCACAGTTATGGCACTGAGATGACCATAATAGGTGGTGCCCCAGCTGTGCTCAACAATAACTGTTTTTCCGTATGGGTTAACATCTGCATGCAGCACGGTTCCTGCATCGACAGATTTTACTTTAGTGCCTTCTTCAAGGGCAAAGTCTATACCATCGTGGCCTTTAAGCCCTTGTACGACAAGGTTGTCATTCAAATGATCGGCATCATACTGTGTGCCAAATTTTGTCGTTACTACTGTTTCTCCATCAAACGGCATACCAACTATAGCCGTTGAGGTACCCAGTACTTTGCCAGATGTACTGAGTCTTGTTACCTCTTCAATATCATGCGGTGATGTCTCATTTTTAATAATGGTAAAATCGAAGGGTGTTGTTTCCTCAATATAGCCCGAAAAATCTTCATTCGCCTTTACGGTAATTTCTACATCATATGATTTTGGTGGGTAAATTCTTGTTGGACCGCTGCGTTCAATGTCAAAAGGTACAGATTCACGTACTTCAAAGCGATCTTGAACAACATAACTCCCGTTTGTTGTTTCTGCTGAGAGCTCTAGGGTGTAGGTGCCTTGTGTGCCAGATTGAAAGGTGGTGTAGTAGTCAGGATTTGGCGTATATGCCTTGAGTTTACAATCTTCATGAATTTTTATATCTCCTTGCTCGGTAGATAGAATGCTATTTTGACCATCTGGCTGAGTAATGGTAAGAGTAAGGCGGGCATCACAAATGGTGCTGCCTTGTTCGTTTAGTACACCCATCATTGCATACACTTTTTCGTTAGGTGCATAAATAGATTTGTTGGTGTTTATTGCAAGTACACCCCAGGTAAAATCCTGCGTAAAAGTTTCGCCCGTAGAATCTGTAATAAGAATTTGATAGCGCCCAGGAATAAATGCTTGAGGGGGAGTTATAACGAACGTAGTAAGCTCACCCGCTGATTCTTCGGTATGTGGCACGGGGAGGACCTTTCCGTCGGGAGACACCATAGCGAGTGTTACGGTATTTTCTACATCTTTTTCTATACCGAGCCTTATTTTTTCATGTGCCTGGTATGATTTTCGGGCCAATGCAGAGAACTTGGTGCCGCGCTTGAGGCGTGCAGATTGTGGGGTTTTTTTTACGGCCGGAGTAATTGTTGAGAGCAATGTTGATAAAGATGATGACTCGACAGGAGGTGTTTGTGCTTCGGCAGCAGGTGTTGGGCTAATGGTAGATAAATCTTCAGGCACCTCTATGTTTTCAGATGTGGAGTTAGTAAGAAATGGAGTGGGCGTGAGTTCTGGTGCAACTTCTTGGGCGTATGCGGGTTGTAGGTAGGGCAGAATGGAACCCAAAAAAACAACGATCGCGATAAAAAGGGCTGCAGCGGACTGTTTATTATGTTTTTTGCTCGTTCGTATCATTAAAATTTTGCTAAATAATCAAAGCTAATTGTGCTCACGCGTGTATCTCCAGATGTAGCGGCACCCGTGAGCTTTATCATCATAGTAATAATGCCATTTGCTACATATGTGCCAGTATCAAGACACGTTGTCTGGGTTTTTTTTGCCATGTGGTGGTAGAAGTAGGCGTAAAAAGATGCAGACGTGCAGTCTGCACTATTGCTTGTGTCATACACAGTAACTAAAACAGTTCCGTTCGTAGTGTCACTAGTGTATGTATCAATGCTGAGCGTTGGTGTTGCTGCCATGGCGGCAAAATCTGCAGGCAGTGGTATGCGCACCCATATATCATAATCCTGCGCAGTGCCTTGAGTGTTTGCCCATTTGTAAAAATTTCTAAATGGTGAAGATGTCATGTTGTCTGATGTAAAAGTACCGGTGTTGCTTGCGCCATCTGCAGTTAACGAAGCTCCTGGGTATTCTGGTTCAATAGTTATGCGTTTTGTGGGGCGCGCGGTGCCTGCATATAGTGGCCCCGATGCAGGGTTAAAGGTGAACGTGTTGCTGCCCGACCCTGCAACGAATGTTCCCTCGGACGTGAGTGTTGAGGTAAATGTTGAAGCTGATGCAACAGAGAGCCCGCGATCCCATCCAGAGCCAATCACAAGCGCATACTCCGTCGCGCTGGCTTGTCCAGTAATTCCTGTAATTGTTAATCCTTGCAGAGTTGTGCTCGCATTATTATTGTTGGCGGTCATATTAATGCGAAGGCCGGAGTTGTCTTGGGCACCAGAACCACCATTTGCAAAATCAATTTGAACTCCATCTACAGCAGTTGTGGTGACACTATTACTGTTTGTTGATACGCCAAGAAGATCAACACCA
Organism: Microgenomates bacterium OLB23; assembly: GCA_001567245.1. Taxonomy (GTDB): domain Bacteria; phylum Patescibacteriota; class Microgenomatia; order UBA1406; family HO2-37-13b; genus OLB23. The sequence continues at coordinate 526 of LMZU01000047.1, read as the reverse complement.
GAAGCTGCACTTGAGTTAATTTGCACATTTGTATCGGCATCATTAGTGAACGTAATATCTCCCGATCCGTTTGCGGCAAGCGTAAGACTTGTGTTGGTTGTAGAGGTGGTAATACCTCCGTTTGCTTGAATGGCGGTCGTGAATGTTGTGGCGGCTGTGTTAAATGTCCAGCCGCCTGTGATTGTTTCGGCCCCGGCAACGCGAGCCAGTACGCTGCCATCGGCAATAATTGACTCAAGAATATTTCCGGTTGCATCGGTGAGCGTAATGTTGCCAGAGCCAGCCTGAATTGTGCCCTGTGTGTCAATGTTGCCAGACATTGTTGTGTTTCCGGTAAAGGCAATGGTGCCGTCGACAGTGTTGTCAATAAGCTCGCCATTCTGCAGCACAATCTCTGCAGTGCCAATGCTTGCCGCATCAAAATTAATACCGTATGTAAAATCTGTTCCTGCAGCTCCTGCATCAAAACGTAGTGCATTTTCAACAGGGTCATTAGCATCGCTGTTGGTAAAGGTGAGTAGTGCAT
>LMZU01000046.1 GCA_001567245.1 Microgenomates bacterium OLB23 | reverse complement strand
GCAAATATAACCTATGCTGCTGTATTTTGTGGGGATTTTTCGGGGTCTTTTTTTTTGCGTACTGCTGGCTGGAGTGAAAAATCCCTGCCAATTTTATGCGTATTCGACATATCTTATACAGCCATTTTTTCTAAATCGACCGCCTTTTCAACAATAATAGACAGCCCTTCATCTTTTTGGTCTATGCGGCCTTTAAATATAACTACTCCATTATCGCGCCATGTAGATTGGCTTTGTGCAAAAACTCTAGGGAATATTATAAGCTCTATAGAACCTGTTTCGTCAAATACTGTAACGAATGCCATACGATCATTATTTTTCTTTGTTGTTACTTGTTTAATTGCGCCAATAGAACCAGCTAACACATATGTTTTACCAATGTCTTCTTCTATTATTTCTCCTAATTTCTTTTGAATCTTTGATTCTATAATGTGCGCATATTGTTGCAGTGGGTTTTTTGTTGATTGAAAAACCTACTACTTCTTTTTTCCATTTCGAGCAACATGTTTTCGGCAAACTCGGTGCTTTGAACCATATCAACATCTTGCAGAAATTCCTGTTTTGCTTCACCAAAAAGCCCAAATTGACCACTGGCCTGCTGTAACCTGCGGTAGATGCGTCGGCCAGCGCCTGAGGGTAGTATTGTAATAATGCTGCTCTTGTTCCAAAACGCATCAAATGCACCTGCTTTAATAAGGCTTTCAATAGTTTTTTTTATTTGCTTTGCGCGTATCTACGCGCGCTAAAAAATCTTTTAGCCCTACAAAGGTATGTGCGGCACGCGCCTCTATAATCGATTCGATAGCAGCGTGCCCTACATTTTTTTATTGCTGACATACCAAAACGAATAGCGCCACCTTCTATAGAAAAATCTTCTTCTGACTTATTTATGTCTGGCGGCAACACTTTAATATCCATCGATTTACACTCTTCTATTGCCTGAAACATTTTTGCCTCTCGCTGAGCACCTGCGGCACCCTGTAGTTCTGCTGTTAGCAACGCAGCCATGTATTCCACAGGATAGTTTGCTTTTATGTATGCCGTCCAATATGCAATGAGTGCATACGATGCAGCATGCGGTTTGTTAAATCCGTATGCTGCAAATTTTTCAATGGCCGCATATAATTTTTCTATTGTAGATTTTGCATATCCTTTCTTTTCTGCCTGAGCAGTAAATTTAATTTTTTCCTTCTTCATTAATGCCTTCTTTTTTTTGCCCACCGCCATGCGAAATCCATCTGCTTCACTCATGGTGTAGCCAGCAATACTATGAGCAATGGCCATAACCTGTTCCTGATACACCAAAACACCATAAGTTTCTGCCAAAATTGGCTGTAAATCTTTATGCAAATATTTAATGCTCTTTGGGTTTCTCTTGCCTTGTAAAAAACTTGGTATAAGTTCCATTGGTCCAGGTCGGTACAGAGCCACCATAGCAGTAATATCGGTAATTTTATTGGGCTTGAGATCTTTTGCCAGGCGGCGCATTCCGCGTGACTCAAGCTGAAACACCCCTACCGTTTTACCCTGCGAGAGCAGTGCAAACGTTTTTTTATCATCGAGCGGCACATTGTGAATGTCTATAGTATTACCGGTATGCTTTTTAACAAACTTGAGGGCATTGTCGATAATAGTTAAATTGCGTAAGCCTAAAAAGTCAAACTTAATAAGACCAACAGCCTCGTTATTTGAAACTGCATTAAGATCAAGGCAATACATGTCGTATTGCGTCACTATTTTTTCGCCACGCGCCTCTTTTTGCAATGGCACATATTCTGTAAGATCTTTATCGGCAATCATAACGCCGGCTGCATGAACCGAAGAATGCCTGGCAATACCCTCTAGTCTGCGCGCCACATCGAGCACCCTTCTTACCTCCTCTTCTTCTGTATACGCCATGCGCAATTGGGGGCTTTCTTGTAATGCTTGATCTATAGTAATATGAAATCCCTGCTTTCCTACTGGAATCATTTTAGAAATACGATCGCCTTGGCTATATGACATGCCCATGGCGCGCGCAACATCGCGAACAGCCATTTTTGCCTCCATACGACCAAAAGTAATAATTTGTGCCACCTTTTCTTTGCCATACTTACCGGTTACGTATTCAAGCACCCTGTCTCTGTGTACATCGGCAAAATCTACGTCGATGTCGGGGGGGCTTGGCCTGTCGGGGTTAAGAAATCGCTCAAAAGGAACCTCGTATTCAAGTGGGTTAATGTCGGTAATTTTAAGACAATACGCAACTAAAGAACCCGCTACTGAACCTCTTCCGGGGCCCACTCCAATATCACTGCCCTTTGACCAGTTTATAAAGTCTTGCACTATTAAAAAATATGTCGCATACCCTTTTTTACAAATAATATCCAACTCGTATTCAAGTCGCTTTTTTTCTTCTTCTGTAACCTTAATTCTTTGGGGTGCTTTTTCAAAGGTTAATTTTCGCAGAGCCTCTTCTGCTGTTTCATCTTTACGAAGTGGGTAGATGGGCAAAATAAGTTTTCCGTAGGGTATTTCTAGGTCTACTTCGTCGGCAATTTTTTGGGTATTCTCTATAGCCTCGGGTAAATCTCTAAACAAGTCTTGCATTTCTTGTGTTGATTTAAAGTAAAACTCTGGGGTGTCTATATTAGATAGCGGCCTATTCTCCTCGTATATATTGTGACCAGTTTGTATGCACAACAACACATCTTGTGCATATGCATCTTCTTTATTTACATAGTGCACATCGTTTGTTGCAACTAATGGAATGTTATATTTACGAGATAATGCAACTAGTTCTGCGTTAAGCTCTTCCTGGTTGGCCACCCCGGGAGCCCGTTGAACTTCTATATAAAAATTATCCTTAAAAATGCCCTGGTACTTTTCTAGCAGTTTTTCGGCTTTGTCTTTTTGGTTATTTACAAGCGCTACGGGTATTTCTCCACTCATACACCCCGATAAGGCCACAATACCTTCGCTGTATTTTTCTAGCAACTCAAAATCTACTCGAGGTTTGTAGTAATATCCCTCAAGGTGGGCATAGGTGGTAAGCTTCATAAGGTTTTTATACCCTTGATAATTTTTGGCGAGCAGCGTTAAGTGGTAGCTGTTGCGCTCGCCTTCTTCAGACCCGTGCTCAAAGCGCGACCCCGGAGCTTTATAGGCTTCCATTCCAATAATTGGCTTGATGCCTGCTTTTTTAGCAGCAATATAAAACCTGAATGCGCCATACATGGCTCCATGATCGGTAAGCGCCAAGGCATTCATATTATATTCTTGTGCCTTTGCGATAAGTTCGTCTATACGTGAAAGCCCATCAAGTAGCGAGTACTCACTATGAAGGTGAAGGTGAATAAATGACATGCGTACAGTATAGCATTTCGAGGCAAGAATGCTATGTGTGGTATAATTGTGCCTGCCAGAGCTACCAATACCCTTGGAGGTTGACATGGGGTGGGTCAAATCTAGGAAGCTATGTATCGACGTACCCGTTGGTTTCCAAATAAACTCCCCCAGTGCATATGATTGGGTATCATTCCAAGGAAGGAGATGGTTTGAATCGCTACAAAGGAGAGGTTCAATTCCAGCGGATCGCATTCTGGGAGAATTAAGTGGTTTTCCAGAAGGAATGCCACATTTTTTTGTACTCTCACAAGAGGGTAATTTTGTTCCTGGAGTCGGAAGTATGATAATTTGGGTACAGCTGAGTCATCTCATGTCGGGGCATGTATGCTTCCGATTCGACTCAAGCATATGACCCGCTGCCGGAGACGGGTAATTCTCCGGCATTTTTTTCTACTTTAGTTTTTCTTTTAATACCTCTTGCACCTTTTGTGCATCGGCTTGTCCCTTCATTCCCTTCATTACCTGACCAACGAAAAACATGAGAAGTGATTCCTTACCATTTCTATATGATTCAACCTGAGCAGCATTTTCGAAAACAACCCTATCAACAACTTCATTCAAAAGCCCTTCATCTGTTTCTTTAGGCCTGAGCATCGCTTTAATCGCCTCAGCATCCATGCCGACCTTTTTATTGACCACCAAACTAGCAGCTTTCCCTACTATGTCATGCTCAAGAGAATCTAGCAATGCATCAAATTTTTTACTACCCTCTCTGTCACGTGTCAAAATGTACGCATCATCTTGTGACACTCCCATATCTACATATCTCTTCACTTTTTCGTGAGGCAACTCTTTCATCATTTCGCGGATATGTGTGAAAAACGCATCATCAAATTCGAATGGAGGAATATCTGGCTCTGGAAAGTAGCGATAATCTGCGGCTTCTTCTTTAACTCTTTGAGAAACTGTAATTCCTTTTGACTCATTGTACCCACGGGTTTCCTGCGCCGGTGTTTCACCGTTTTTCAACAGTTCTTCATGACGCTTTACTTCGAAATCAATCGCCCTCTTTGCAAAATTAAAGGAGTTAATATTCTTAACTTCAACTTTATAGTTTGGCAAATCAGTTTCACCATCTTTTCGCAATGAAATATTCGGTTCAAGTCGCATTGAGCCCTTCTCCATATCTGCCTCAGAAACCTCGAGAAAACGAATTATTGTCTGAAGTTCTTCTAAAAACTGTTTTACGTCTTCTGAGTTATCAAAGTCTGGCTCTGTAACTATCTCGACAAGTGGCACACCTGCACGGTTAAAATCAACCAGAGTTTGCTCTCCATTATGGATTAGTTTGCCAGTGTCTTCTTCAAGATGTACGCGTTTAATACGAACCTTTTTTAGTTGACCGGTTGCCTTAGAAGTAAATTCGTAGAAGCCATCAAATGAAAACGGTTCGTCATACTGACTAATTTGATAACCTTTTGGCAAGTCAGGGTAAAAATAGTGCTTGCGGTCAAATTTTGAAACCTTATTTTGCTTGCAGTTAAGCGCCATGCCAATAAGAATTGCCCACTCAATAGCTTTTTTATTTGGTACAGGCAATGCGCCAGGAAGACCTAATGAAACCGGGCACACTACGGTGTTTGGTTTTTTTCCAAACCAATCTGCAGAGCACCTGCTAAACATTTTAGATTTTGTAGCAAGTTGCACATGAATTTCTAAACCAATAACGGGAGTATAGTTACTCATATTTTTGCATTACTGATAATCGATCAAATTGTACATTTTGTTCAAGTTGATACGCAGCTTGAAGCAGTGATTGCTCATCTAAATAGTTGGCCATAAATTGGCCGCCAATAGGTAAGCCATTAGAGTGCATACCAATAGGAATAGATATTGCCGGAATACCGGCCGCCGAGGCGGGTTCGGTTAGCACATCCATCATTTCTCCGTAAAATGCAAATTTGCTGCAGTCTCCTAGTTTTGTGGCAGTTATAGGGGTGGTTGGTGCAAAGATAACATCTACCTGGGTAAACACTTTTTCAAAATCCTCACGAATAAGGTAGCGAACCTTTTGCGCTTTTTTATAGAAAGCGTCATAATAGCCTGCAGAGAGCGCATATGTACCAAGCAGAATACGACGCTCTGCTTCTTTACCAAAAAAACTGCGGGGTTTGCCGAAGCGTATGCCATCATAGCGGGCTAGATTTGATGCAACCTCTGATCGTTGCAAGAGCATATACACAGAAATTGCGTACTTGGGCTCCATAAGCTTAATTTTTTTAATGGTATGACCAAGATCTTCGAGAAGTTTGATAGATTTCTCAACAGATTGCATTATTTCTGCATCAACATTTGCAAAGTACTCCTCAGATATACCAATGCTGAGCTTTCGCGGCTGCGAAAGCTCAGATACATATTGTGGAACTGGCGCATTAATACTTGTGGCATCATGAACATCATGACCGGCCATAACCTCTAATAAAAGAGCAGCGTCTTCTACGGTTTGCGTTATAGGACCGGGGCAATCCCACGACGAACCCATTGCAACAATGCCATATCGAGACACGCGGCCATAAGAAGGTTTTAAGCCAACTACACCGCTCCAGGCCGCAGGTAATCGAATTGAGCCAGCTGTTTCTGTGCCTATGGCAGCAGGAATAAGCCCCGCAGCAACTGCTACGGCAGACCCGCCCGATGAACCACCCGGAACATAATCGGTATGGTATGGATTACGGGAGGGGCCAAAATCTGAAGTTTCTGTTGATGACCCATGAGCCCATGCGTCTAGATTAGTTTTGCCCATGATTGTGGCGCCATGCAATGCAAGTTTATTGGTAATAGTGGCAGCATATGGCGCCACATAACCCTCTAGCAGCTTTGACGAAGCTGTGGTTGGGTTTTTTAGCGTATTTATATTGTTCTTTTAGCGACAGGGGAATAGCTTGCAGTTTTTCTTTTACTCTTTCTTTCTTAATATCAGGAACGTCATTATCGATAAATGTATATGCATTTAATGTTGCATTATGTTTTTTAATACGGGCATGAAAGAATTTCGCCACATCTTGTGGTTCATTTTTTTCTGTAAGCAGTGTAGTAATGCTTTTCCCTATAAAACTCATAAAATTCTTTTCACTACAAAATAACCGTCATGAGAAATCATGTCACTTTCGCAAACTTCGTCATCTTCCATAACATTGCGTGCTTTGGTAGTAAAGAAATTATCGGGCACTTTTGAGGTGTCAATTTCTTTAAGATTTGCCACATATTCAAGACTTTCAGATAACTGCTCGGGGTATTGCTGCAACTCCTCATCAGAAATTTTGAGGTTTGCAAGTTTGGCAAGATGTTTTACTAAGTCAAGATCTATCGTAGACATGCGAGTATTGTAGCGCACTTAGAGCAATTTTTCAGCATGGAGTGCTGCCGAAACAGGATCAGAATGATCGTCTTTTTTATGTGCTGGTGAATATTGTCTGCCATATTCTGCAATACGCAGGGTATATTCACGCCATTCATCTTTAGGCAATACCTGCATAAGATCTTTTTCAATTTTAATAGGGTCTACATGCTCAGTAAGACCAAACTTTTGAGATAGCCTTATGACATGTGTGTCAACAGCAACACCTTCACTTACTCTATACAGTTCCCCTAACACCACATTAGCTGTTTTTCTTGCTACTCCAGGGAGGCGTATTAACTCTTCCATGGTTTGTGGAACCTTTCCATCATACTCCTCTAGTAATTTTTTTGCTGTTGCTAAAACATTTTTTTGCTTTATTTACATAAAACCCTGTCTGACGAATGTCTGTGCAAAATTCGCCGAAATCTGCTTTCGCATAATCTTCGAGTTGAGGATATTTTTTGAAGAGCTTATCTGTAACTTCGTTAACTTTTTTGTCAGTGCATTGTGCAGATAGAATAACCGCAATTAAAAATTCGTATGGTCTTTCGTATTTAAGTGCAGGTTTAATTGACGGAAACAATTTTTTTAAGAACGCTCAGCACCACTTGCGCGCGCTTAGTTTTTAGATCTGTATTCATAGTTACATAGCGCGCAAAATACGAACACGCTCGGGTATGGGTGGGTGGGTACTAAATAAATTCATCAAGAAATCTTTGGTCTTAGACGATCCATACGGATTACTAATAAATAAATGGGCTGTTGCATGAGTTGGATTGCGCATTTTGTGTGCATCACTGGATATTTTTTCTAATGCATCTGCTAAAGCATCGGGATTTCTTGTCAAAAGTGCCCCCGATGCATCTGCTAAAAATTCGCGCCGTCTTGATACAGCCATTTGAATAATTGACGCAAGCAGTGGAAGAATAATTAGGAATGCAACAAAGAGTACTCCGGCAATAGCGTTGCCTTTTCGATCGTTGTTGTCACCCCCACCCCAAAAAGACTTCGCATTGCCATGTCTGCAACAAATACAATTGTGCCCACCAAAACACCAACAATGCTCATTACAAGGATATCGTAATTCTTTACATGAGATAGTTCGTGCGCAATGACTCCCTCAATTTCTGCTCTTTCAAGCCTTTGTAGCAGTCCTGTGGTTGCAGCCACAACTGCGTTTTTGTGGGTTCCTTCCTGTTGCAAAAGCATTTGGAGAAGGATCATTTATAACATACAGCTTTGGCATTGGCATACCATTAGCTATAGAAAGGTTCTCGGTGACAGTATAAAAATCAAAGAATTCTTCTTTACGCGCGGGCTTTGCGCCACTCATAGCTAGAACAATTTTATCCGAGTAAAAGTAGCTCCCAAAGCTGGAGAGCAATGAAATTCCAACTCCCATTATAAAGTACAGCTCTGGGTTTCCCATATACTTGCCAATAACGTAGAATGCTGCTGTTAATATACCAACAAACACACTCATTATTAGCAGGGTTTTAAGCCTGTTTTTGCTAATTTGATCGTAAATATTCATACTCACTATTAAAACTGCACTTTAACGTTCTCTTTGTCTTGTGGTGTTGCTTCAAAAAATTCGACATCGTCGAAGTTGAATGTTTTGGCCACAAGGTTAGAAGGGAATGTTGCAATGCGTGTATTATATTCTAGAACATTACTGTTATAGAACTGGCGTGAGTATGCTATTTTGTCTTCGGTATCTTCTAGCTGACGCTGTAAATCTGCAAAGTTTGCATTTGCTTTAAGATCTGGATATGCCTCTGCAACAGCAAAAAAGTGATTTAAGAGTATCAGAAAGCATGTTATTCGCCTCTGCCTTTTGCTCCATTGACGTAGCATGCATAAGCGCAGTACGTGCTTTAGTTACATTTTCAAACACACTCTTTTCGTGCTTAGCATAACCCTTTACAGTTTCAACAAGATTAGGAATTAAGTCTATGCGTCGTTTAAATTGTACATCTATACCTGATAGAGCCTCTTTAATGCGCATTTTGAGCGTAACCAAGGCATTGTATGTAGACCAAACAAAGAGGACAACAGCTGCAACTACACCGATTAAAATCCATGTTGTATTCATTTTTTGTATCACCTCCTTACATGTTAATTTTATCATGTCAGCTACGTAACCAGGTAAGTAAATCTTCTGCAGAATAAGTATTAATGACGTTTCTTTTTTTCAAGCCAGCCTCGGCGTGCTACCGACACACCAAAAAAATAAGCTGCATATCTTCTCTTCTATGAGCATCTGTATCTATTACAAATTGACAGCTGTATGAAAGCGCTTTGCGCACCATAGTATCGGGCAAATCGAGTCTATTGGGAAATGCATTAATCTCCAAAGCAATATTATGTTTCGCTACAAATTTAAAAATCATGTCCCAATCTGCATCTATTTCTTCACGTTTATTAATGAGGCGGGCTGTGGGGTGCCCTAGTATTTTTACTTTTGGATACGATAGTGCCTTTAAAATACGCTGTGTCATTACATCCCGAGATTGATTAAAAGCACTATGAATTGATACAACGCACAAATCAAGATGTGCAAGTGCTTCGATTGGCACTGCGAGCTCTCCATTGGGCAAAATATCTATTTCGAGCGAATTAAGTAATGTAATGTTTTTATGTTGCTTTTGAACTTCCATAAGTGCCTGTTTTTTAGCTTTAAGCAATGCAACAACCTCAGGTGCAGAGTGTTTACTTACCGAAGGATTATGTTCAGAAAACGCAAGATATTTATAGTTTAGGTGTTGAGCTGTCTCGATCATTTCCTCAAATGTGTGTAAGCCAAGATCATGAGAAGGTTCAATGGGAAAAGACGAATGCACATGAAACTCTCCACGAATATCACGTAACTCTACAAGCTGCGGAAGCTTGCCACCTATTGCACGCTTTATTTCATCTGTGCCTTCGCGTAGCTCCGGCACAATGTACGGAAGCTTCAGGTAAGCATAAAAATCTTCCTCATTCTCAAATGTCTTCGTTGTGCCTGTCTTTACATTTTTTATGCCAAACTCGTTAAGAGAAAACCCTTTTTTAAGTGCGTACTCACGCAACTTAATATTGTGACCTTTACTGCCTGTAAAGTATTGGAGCATTGCCCCATATCGTTCTCTATTTACAATGCGAAGATCTATACGCGTGCCATTTTTAGTAATTATGGCCGCTTTGTTAGTGCCTTTGTTTTCTATTGTGGAGGTTTGTGGATAATTAACAAAATGAGCGAGAATTTTCTCGTATGTACTTTCTTTCGCTACAACTGCCACATCGATATCTCCTATTGTTGAAACTCTGCGACGAAGAGAACCGAGCGCATTTATTTCTTCAACTTCTGATTGTTGCTTCATATACATTATTACCTCTTCGGCGAGTGCAAACGCCTCAGGTAGTGCCATACGTTCTTCTTTATCTAGCCTTCCAAGATGTGTTCGTATAGCCTTTGCAATATCTGCTTCGGATTTTTCACCAAACCCATCTAGGGCGGCAATTTTATGCGTGGATGCAAGCTTCTCTACATCAGAAAATACGGTCACTAGGTTAGAAAGATTAAATTCTTTTACTATACGATACGCTTTTTTTGGCCCTATGCCAGGTGCACGCATAAGTTCGTATACGGGAGAAGGAATTGTATTGAGTTGTTTCTCAAGAAACGAACCCGATTGTTTAGCAAAATACTCATCAAGATGCTGACAAATAGTTGGACCAATACCTCCCATTTCTGCTATACCTTGAAGCCCTTTGTTTTCCCATGCATCATATACTTCTTGATTAAAACCTTCTATTGCATCTGCAGCCTTTTGATATGCGATAATTCTAAATCTATTTACATTGGTAAGCGTGTATGCTGCTGCTACCGACCTTAGTAAATGAACAAGTTGCTTATTGGTTATATGCATGGGTATATTATAGCTCTACGACTAGCGTTTTTAGACTATTTTTGATATAGTACTAGATTACTGGGATTGTAGCTCAGTGGTTTGAGCGGTCCGATGTAACATCGGACAGGTCGCAGAACATGTCATTCGTTTATATCATCAAACCAAGAAGGAACAACCGCTACTACGTTGGTTCGACCGGAGACATTGAAAGACGAGTCTTAGAGCACAACGAAGGTAAAAGCCTCGCCACTAAATACGCGAGGCCATGGGAACTGATGTTTACTCACAAATTTTCATCAACTCATGAGGCTCAAAGAATTGAGAGAAAATTGAAGAGCTTCAAAAGCAGGAGAATTCTTGATAAAATAGTGTCTACTGGGAAAATTGAAACTGAAGTTTAGTTTTTTGGGATTGTAGCTCAGTGGTTAGAGCGCTGCCCTGTCAAGGCAGAGGTCGCCGGTTCGAGCCCGGTCAGTCCCGCATTCATTCCTCTTATTTTTTATTGCGTTATAACACCAGATCAAGTTGAATACCTTCGTGTGTATTGATATACTTGTTTACCCGATGCAAAAGTTCAACTGCGAACTTTTTGCTAAGGTAATAGCGCGTTAACACCCGGGAGAGAACGGAAGAAAGGAGCACTAGTGGCAAAACACTGCGCAGAGTGGCAAGGGCAGAGCGTCAAACACTGCCCACATTGTACAACAAGGCCTAAACCCACACTTGCATTCAATTCACAAGCCAGTCACTGGTTTTGTCCACGGTGCAAAGCCACTTTTGCACCAAACAACAAGAGAAAAGTCAGCAATAGACTGGCTTACTAACCGATAACGACCCCGTCTCTCTCCCGGGTGTCGTACCTACCAACATACTACTTTGAATCTATTTTTATCACTTTTGTATAGAAATGATATATTGCATAGATCTCCTGGCTATGTATAATGGCTGTAGTTTTACGGACGTGAAAGGAGGTGAACATATATGGCACAAAAACTACAATCAGACGCCTACAGAGAAGAACTTATTAACAAAATTAAGGAAAATTACCTTTCAGTTGCGCTTGGATTCCTGGTCTTTCTCGTTGCAGTAACTTTAATCTATCGCTCAACAAGTGCCCGCCAGAAAGCTCAAATGGAGCAAGATCAAGCGCAAGAGCAGATGGAGCAGAAGACGAATGTTCACGTGGTAAAAGCCGGAGAATCTGTTTCGAGTATTGCGCGTGACGTATTGGGTTCAACAGAGTATGCAGACGAAATTATTGCTGCTAACTCACTAAAAAATCCTGAGGTTATTGAGGTTGGACAAGAACTTATTCTCCCAGAGGTAAGCGGCATGCAGACAACACCTGCAGTAACACAACCAGCTGCAACAGCTGCACCTACAGCAGCACCTGCAGTAAAAATGGAAGATAAGGGTGGCACCACAACTTCGACAACTACTGGCAAAATTACTGCGAACACCTATGTTGTTCAAAAGGGTGACACACTCATGACAATTGCAGAACGTGCATATGGCAATAAGTCAATGTACACTCGCATTATGAGTGCTAACGGTATTCGCAATATGAACAGAATAGAAGTCGGAATGACTTTGAAGCTGCCTAGATAAGAATTGAGATTATGTCCGCATACGGCGGGGCTGGTGTATAATGCATATGCTGTCGTATGCGGGCGTAGTTGAGTGGTACAATGTCTCCTTCCCAAGGAGAAGCCGGGGGTCCGATTCCCCTCGCCCGCTCCCAAACAACCTCGGGGGTTGTTTAGTACTCAACGATAAGACGCGTTTTGCGATCACTATAACTACTTAAATCGGCTACAGTGTTCAAAAGAAGAGCCGCACAACAGCAATTTCGACAAACGGGATTACCGTACCTGCCAATAGTTGTAGTGGAGTATGCATTTTTAACCTGAGGCGCGACCAGGCAACTATAGGAATAAGCGCATATAACCACACATAATGCCAGCCAGTAGCCATATTGATAAATGTTATCCCAACAATATTAATTGCCATATGCAAGCTAATCTTCCAGTAAAACGTAATTATGTAAATTGTGGTATATGTGAGTGCAGCAATAAGTAGTTTCTCTAAAAACTCTGGCGTCATGTATAGGTAGGCAAGTACAATATTCATAATATGAGCTACCAAATATACAGACATAATGCCATATCTTTCTTGACGCTTTGATACATCAAAGTCTTCAATATACCCCTTCTTCATAGAATAAGCCATATATGCCCCGGGTACTAAGACATACAAAAGTAGAAAAGAAATGGACATAAAAATTATTTGGCTCTTTGCTAAACCAGAACTAAAAAGCAGTGCCCATCCAATAATAAATATCCAGGGCGCACCAAAAACCAAAGAAACAGCTTCGGCAAATAATGTCATGAAATCATTATAATTGAAAATATGCAGGGTGTTATAATATCTTCACTGTGCCAGCGTAGCTCAGTGGCCAGAGCATTCCCTTCGTAAGGGAGTGGTCGTGGGTTCGACTCCCACCGCTGGCTCACACACATATGAATACACCAACATATACATCACGAAGAAGGCAAAACGCATCTAAACATCAAATGATTATGTATGTCATAATCATAATCTTAGTTATTGTATTTTTTTATGACAATCGGGTTTCAACTTGTCATAAAAACATCGCTTTTTTTTTTGCAGGATTTACTTCTTAAAAAGAAACGAAAAAGCACCGAAAGAGTCTGGCCGTGCTCATAGACGCAACATACCCCGA
>LMZU01000045.1 GCA_001567245.1 Microgenomates bacterium OLB23 | reverse complement strand
AAAAAAGAGAGGGTTGCATTGCCCGTGCTGACTTTTACCTATAACGCAGTCGATGAGAGCGATGGAGAAAAACCTACTAGGAGAAATTTACATTTGCTACCCACAAGTAGTTTTGCTTGCTGCAGAAAAAAGATCGCACTGTAGATACCATGATGATTGATATGATTGAACACGGAATCAACAATTTGCTTTTGCCGTAAATGTTTTATAGAAAGTATAGGCCACAAAATTTAACCGAACTTGACACGCAGTCTGTAAAAGATCAGCTCATGTCTATTCTCAAATCTCCAGTTATTCCTCATGCATTTTTATTTACTGGCCCACGCGGTACCGGCAAAACTTCGACCGCACGTATAGTAGCAAAAATTCTTAATGCAGAAACCAATAAAGATAAAATTATAGCTTTTGATGTGGATCCGCAGGATCCACAAGTTAAAGCTATTAGCGAAGGAAATTCTGCAGATGTAATAGAAATAGATGCAGCATCAAATAGAAAAATAGACGATGTACGCGAACTTATATCGCAACTTAAGTTTTCGCCCCTTGCAGCAAAATATAAGGTATACATTATTGATGAAGTACACATGCTCACCAAAGAAGCATTCAATGCCCTGCTTAAAAGCCTAGAAGAGCCACCCACACATACTATTTTTATATTGGCAACCACCGAAGTTGATGCGCTGCCAAAAACAATTGTGTCGCGCTGCATGAGAATACATTTTAATAAAGCGCAGCGCGCAGACATACTACATATGCTCACACGCATTGCACAGGGCGAGCATATTGCAATAGAACAAGAAAGCTTAGAACTTATAGCACATATTGCCGAAGGTTCATTTAGAGATGCAGCCAAGACTCTAGAAATTGTCGCCCTAGGCGGCAACACATCGCTTCAATCGGTGCAGCACACCCTAGGCATATACCTTAACACAGTAGATCTACTTGCTGCGCTCACAAATAAAGATACAGCCGCTGCGTTAACATGGATAAAAAAAGCGGCTGAGCAGGGCAGCGACTTTAAATTTGTTATTGAACAAATGCTAGACACTTTACACGCAGAGCTACTCTCACGTCATGGTTTAGATACAGCCCGCCCTGAATTGGCTGCACTCACTGTAAAACAACTCGCACAACTTATATCACTCTTGCAAAAGGCGTACACCCAGCTTAAAATTACACCTATTGCATCGCTGCCGCTAGAAATGGCTGCTGTAGAGTACTGCTCACAGCAAGAAGCAACTATTAAAAATTAAATACACCATCATGTTTAATCCACTCAAAGGTTTAGGAGATATCCAAAAATTACAACAACAAGCTCGCACCATGCAAAACGCACTCCAGCAAGAAGAAGTAACCGTTGAGCGAAACGGCATTACAGTAGTTTTAAGAGGTGACCAACAAGTTAAAGAAGTTACCGTAGATGGAGTGCTCGAAAACCGCATCGCAGATGCAATAAACGAAGCCATAAAAAAAACTCAAGAGCTTGCTGCTAAAAAACTTATAGAAATATCACAAGCATCTGCATAACTATGAAGTTATTTTGTGGCTCAAGCAACGTTCCACTTGCAGAAGATATTGCTAAAGAGCTTGGAATTTCGCTCTCTGCATCAAAAATTACCCGTTTCAGTAATTCAGAAACAAAAGTTCAAATTCTTGAGGATGTTCGAGATGAGGTGTGTGTTGTTATTCAAACAACATCAAGCCCCACCGACACACACCTAATGGAACTCTTTTTATTTTGTGACGCCCTCCGCCGACAAGAAGCAAAAAAAGTTATCGGTGTCATTCCATTTTTTGGCTATGCCCGCCAAGACATGCAACATTTTGAAGGTGAATCTGTCTCTGCCCACATGGTTATTCGCTTTTTAGAAACCGTGGGCTTTAGTAAAATCTATACACTTGATCTACATAACGAAGCAACAAGTGCAGTCTTCTCAATTCCATTTAAAAATATGACCGCTATGAGAGAGCTTGCCAAAGCAACAAAAGCACATTTTACAAAAAAAAATATTTCACTTGATGAGGTCTCGCTTCTTATTCCAGATCAAGGTGGCATTGAACAAGGACGCTTTTTTGGTGAAGAACTCTACGGTAGTACTGACTTTCCTATGGCTGTTATCGAAAAACAACGTACAGGTGAAACGGTCCAATCCTTCGGCATTCATGGTGAAATAAAAGGTAAGCATGTTGTCGTCGTCGATGATATGATAGTTACCGGTGGCACTATAATTAGCGCCGTCGAATCGCTTAAAAAGGAATATACTATCGAAACACTCACTGTGGTTGCAACACATCATGATTTTGTAAAAGATGCAGTACAAAAGCTTGAAGAATCGATTATTGACACGGTTATAGCAAGTAATTCAATCCTCCTTGATCCGAATTTAAAAATGCCAAAACTCCATGAAGTATCTTTAGCCCCGCTTATTGCAGATGAGCTCCGCCATCTTATACAATAGGGTATGACAATCCCGCAAGACCTTAGGCGTACTATCGAGTTTTTTGAGAAGCTTCCTGGTATTGGCCCAAAATCTGCCAAACGACTAGGCTTTTATCTGCTCCGCATGCCTCAAGCCGACCTAGAAAAGGCCGCGGAGCATTTGGGCCAGTTAAAAACAAACACACACTTCTGTGTACAGTGCTTTAACCTTACCGATGATGAGTATTGCAGCATTTGTGACAACCCACAACGCGATAAACACACTATTGCCATAGTAGAAGACGTGCTCGACCTGCTCTCATTTGAAACGGGCAACCACTACAATGGCGTATATCATGTGCTTCATGGTCGCATTGACCCACTTAACTACATTGGACCAGATGATATATACATTCCACAACTCATAGAGCGTGTTATCAGAGATCAAGACTCAATTGAAGAGATTATTTTAGCAACAAATCCAAACACCGAAGGTGAGGCTACTGCAATGTATATCAAAAAAGAACTTTTTAGAAAAAACTCAATGGCGGTGCTGAGCGTATTACTGTAACGCGCTTAGCATATGGTCTCCCTATTGGTGCCGAACTGGAATTTGCAGATTATATGACCTTGAAGCGCTCGCTTGAAGGGAGAAAAAAACTTCTAAGTGCTATAATGTATCTTCCAATCTGGCCACAACCTGAAACAAGGAGCAACCAATGAAGCAGGCACAGGTTAAAGAAATAGTCGTTCAAGAAGGCCCGACAAGAATGGGTGTCAGATACGTCATCGAGGTCGCCGGTGGCTACCTGAACCAAGATGGCAGCATCACCAGTGAGAAGGGTGTGGCTGACAAGTTCATGCACCGCGCTACGGCACAAGGCGTGGCCGAAGCCCACTGGTATACGGTTACAAACTGAGGGCTTGCACCCCAAGGTGCACAACCCCGCACTCGCGCGATGCGCGAGTGCGGGGGTTATATCTTGAATAATTTAACATCCTATAATATAATTACTCTTGTGTCCGTTGAGTTTCGAGGATTCTCGCCTAAAACTCCAGAACAGCTCCACAACCAATTGCAAGCCGCACAACATCTCGGTGATGTACAATTAGTGCCTCCGACAATTCTTCGAAATGTTGAGGCCTATAATAGCTTACTTGCTATGCCATCACTCGAACTTGCAGATCGATATACATTGCGCATGTCAGCTTATACTGAGCTTTTACGCAAACAAAGAGCAGGCGAGCCGGCAACTGAGGATATGCAACGTGAATTCCGGAGAATATCGGCACTTAATAACATGGATCAATATATAGCTGACCACTATAACGAAGAAACCGAAAGTACCTTAAGAGGAAGGCAGGCAACTGTTTTTGAAGATATTCGTGATCATCTAGAAAAAGGTAAAACTAAGGGTTATGTTACTTTACCAACAGGTTCTGGTAAAACAGTACTTTTTGCAGAAATGGTAGAAGCTATGGGGCTACGAACACTTATAGTTGTACCAACTCTCCCAATACTAGACCAAACAAAAGAAAAAATTTGAACGATTTGCACATGATGTAGAAGTCGGTAAGGTATATGGAAAAGAAAAAGATTCTTCTAAACAGGTAACAGTTATTACTCATGATTCGTTGCGTATTCAAACCGCCAACGGCACAATAAATCCTCAAGAATATGATGTAGTTATAGTTGACGAGGCACATGAAAACCTAAGTGCGAAAAGAAGAAAACTCCTCACAGAATTTGATCACGCGATTCAGCTTGGCTTTACTGCAACACCCGAGTATCAAGAAGGAAAACCTGAGAAACATATAAAATCAGTATTTGAAGAAGAAATTCATTCTATGACAATTCGTGAAGCAATTGCAGAAAATATGCTCTGCGGATTTTCAATTGTTAATGTAAAAACCCACGTTGATATTTCTGGCGTAGAAATACGAAATGGTAAATATTCAGAAGAGCAAATTGAGAAGGCGGTAAATATTCATAGACGCAATCAAGCACCTCTAACAATATATCAAGAAGCATTTAGTGGCCAGTCGGCTATAGCGTTTTGTGCTTCGATAACTCATGCCGAAGATGTAGCACAGCTTTTTATTGAGGCGGGTATACCTGCCGCAGCAATTCATAGTAAGCTTTCAAAAGAAGTCAGAAGTGAGTTGTTAGCAAAATACGAATCTGGTGAAATAAAAGTTCTTATGGGTGTTGATATTCTTACGCGCGGATTTGATGCGCCAAATGCACAGGTATGTTTTAATCTTGTCCCTACACTTTCAAAGGTTGTTGCAATACAAAGAGCAGGGCGCGTATTGCGTATTGATGAAAATAATCCAGATAAAGTGGCCACTATTGTTGAGTTTGACGATGATGATAGTCGCGGTTTGCAGTTTGGCAATCTTATAGAACCAGGTGTGAGTCATGCAGAGTTGTTGTCTGACAATCTTACCGAGAGCCAGAGACAACAAGTAGAAAAAACTAGAACACAGCTTGAGACCATTGACATGGAGGGAATGGAAATACATTACGAATTGGAAGCAGTAATGGAAATATTAGGATCTAAACTTAAAGATGAAGTAAATAATGTAATCCCTGAAGGCCACATACCTTTTAATATAAGCCTCCTTGAATCGCAATTGAATGTAAGTAGGTATAAACTGAAACATAGGATTATAGAACTGAGCCAACAACAAGGCTACTTTTACAAAATTTCAAATAACGGATATATCCACCCGAACATTCTAGAACAAGTAATGAATTTGTTCTATTTGCCTGAGAACTGTATGGTGTTAAAAATAAGACAACTTGCTCAATCTTGTGGCATGAGTGATCCAGCTATGAGGAAGCTCCTCATGACCCTTAGCCAATCAAATAATTATCCCTTCAACTTAACAGGTCCAAGGCCGTATATACATAGTGAAGTTTATAAACTATTATTTGAGGAACACGCTCAGCGTTCCTTACCTGATGGATATGAAGCGTTACAGTTAAATAGTCTTATGAGAGATTTAAGAGCAGGTCCAGATACTATTATTGAAGCAGCCGAAAGATTAAGTGAGTCTATGGGTTATCAATTTAGGCGCGATAAACAATACTACATTCACTATAAAGTTCTATTTGCACTCATCGATGAACTTGCAATACCAGCAGATTGTGTGGTGCTTAAGGTCAGAGAATTTATAACTCAAATGCAAACAAGTGAGCCATATTTGTACTCAAGAATTATTAGTTTAAGTACTGAGATGGGGCATCCATATCGAATTACAGGCAAGCGTCAGTTCATGCATAAGGATGTTCATGCTATTATTGTAAGAGAATTAAGTCCTCCTAATGGATACGTTTCCATCAAAATTACTGAACTTATGTCCACATATGGAATTTCATTCAAGAAAATAAAAGCTCTCCTAGTTGAACTGAGTACAAAATTAGGTTACGATTATCAAATTGAAGGCATACGACAATATGTTCATCCTGATGTGCTTACGATGCTCGTAGAGTCAACAAAAAGAACTACTGGTCCTATACCCGAATAGTCTCGAGCACTACGAGTGGGCGTTTGTTGGTAGCTTTAAAAAAAGTACTTTTCGAGTTGAAAGACCAGGTCTTTTTTTAAGCGGCATGCTGCCGCGGTTTTGATCGAAGCTTTTGCCAATTACCTCCGCGGCACCGTTAAATATTGTGTCTTTCTCTTTGTTGTTTTCACCTCCAGCGCCAAAAATAAAACCGCGCGACGTAAACTCTGGCTTTTCTGCAAGTAGGTTGTCGCGCCCTACTTTGAGCACCGTAAACACAATACCCTCTGTAGACAATGTCATACGGTCGCGCAAAATTGTTTCTCCAACATCACCAACGCCGTATGCATCAACATACACATTTTTTGTAATAACTGGCTCTCCCAATGCACTACGGCCATCTTGATCAAACCATACAGTTTCACCCTCGCGCAAAAGGTGCACCTGCTTGTCTTGATAATTCATTCTTTTTGCAAGTTCAAGGTATAAACGCTGGTGTCGAATGGTACCACCAATAGGAATAAGATGTTTTGGCTGTGTAAGACGCATAAGTAATAACATATCACCCTGACTACCGTGACCAGAGGCATGCAGTTGCTCTGCAACATCAGAATAGCGCACATCTGCGCCCAACACATATAAGTGTTCAATAATGTCATAAACTTCTTCTTCGTTACCAGGAATAGGATCTGATGAAAAAAGTACTTTGTCACCCTTAGACACTCTTACAAATTTATTGCCATTAGTTGCAAGTCGTGATAATGCCGAACCATATTGCCCCTGTGAACCTGTTGCAATAATGCAAATTTCGTGTGGTTTATATTTTGAAAGCTGCTTTTCTTCGATTAAGAACTTGGGCGGAATAGGAAAGTAGCCAATATCTTTTACCAGCTTTGTGTTTTCTTTCATGGATCTTCCTAAGAGACATACTCGTCGATTAAATTTAACGGCTGCCTCTGCACATTGACGTACGCGTGATATGTTACTTGCAAAAGTAGTCATAATAAATCTTCCCTTTGTGGTACGAATTTCATCTTCAAAGGTTTTTCCTACTACGCTTTCTGATAGTGTAAAACCTTCTCTATCTGCTCCTAGCGAATCTGACATTAAGCAAAGCACGCCGTCTTTGCCGGCTTTTGCAATTTCATAAAAGTCGGGTGCGTACCCAAAAGGAGGCGTAAGATCCATTTTAAAATCACTACCATGGTAAAAAGACCCCACAGGACTAGACAAAAGAATGTGTGTGGTATCGGGAATAGAATGAGTCATGCGAATAAATTTTGCTTTAAACCCACCAAAGTGATAGGTATTGTCAAAATTAATAAGATTCATGCGCAGCTTTACATTATATTCATCACATTTGTGCTGCGCCAAAAGACTTGTCAGCTTGCTCGCATATACAGGTGGTCTCCCGAGGTTGTTATAGTGAAATCGAAGTGCGGTAATATGATCTTCATGGCCATGGGTAAGCAAAAGTGCACGGATTTTATCTTTTTTATCCATGAGATATGCAATGTCAGGTATTGCAAGATCAACGCCAAACTCTTGCTCACGTGGAAAGCCAATACCGCAATCTATGATGATAATATCTTGAAGACTGTCATCTTTATAGAGCTCATATACATACATGTTCTTAGTGACACCTATAATGCCACCAAGAGGAACAAATCGTACTCTATACATACGAGCTAAGTATACCATGTATAATGCACGTATGACAGCCAAAGAAGCTTCAAGAAAAAAAAGAAATAATGAAAAAACTTGAAGAGGTTATAGACCCCGAGCTTTACATTTCAATAGTGGATTTAGGGCTTGTATATGGCATAGCACAAGAGGGGCACAAGGTTACCATAACTATGACTCTTACAACTATTGGCTGCCCACTGCTGCCAATTATTGAAAAAGCTATTCAAGAAAAGGTAACAGAACTTGATGGTATAGATGAGGTATTTGTTGATTTAGTATTTGACCCACCATGGGATATTGAGCGCATGACCGAGCGAGGCAAAGCATGATGGGAATTTAAACAACACCATGCCAAGCATACAACAAAAAATCCGCACAGCTACACAGGAGCGATTTGAAGATTTCAAAGATAGCACAGTAGAAAAGGCAAGAGAAAATTTTTCAAGGTTACCTGACTACCTTTTAGAGCAAATCACCGGTTCGCAGCATTCAAAAGAAGAAAAAAAACCAGAGCAAAAAAATTACACTTCATTTAGTGAAGAAATTCGTGCACAACTTGGAATTGCATTTGAAGCTCAAGACAAACCCAAACTTGAACAAACCCGCGACGAGTTGGCTGCTCTCAAGCGACAAATGGATTACATGCGTGGAGAAGAAGAACAGGCACGTGCATACTTGAAAAATAAAGACGAAGAACGCAAACAGCGTCTTGAAGCAGAAGACGAGCAAGCTGCAGCGCTTGAACTAAAGCAGCAGCAGGCTGCTGCTTCAGGAGCTGAACCGGCAACCAAAGCAAAACGTGGGCAAGAAAAGCGCAAAATGCCCGATAAGACAATGGAAAACAAGGCTTCGTTTGGCAAACAGTAACACAGGGTGTAGCGCAGATGGCTAGCGCGCGTCGTTCGGGACGACGAGGTCGGCGGTTCAAGTCCGCCCACCCTGACAAAATAAACCTTATAATGTAAACGTGAAGCAGAAGGCAACTATTGTTATTTTAGCGGGGTGTCTATCGGGATTATTGCTGGCCATTGCAGCAAATTACCATCTACGCAATCAACTTAATAGTGTAGTGCCTGTAAAAATTGCTGCTAAACCATCTATTACACCAACTCCAACAGAAGTTCCAGATTTTTGCGTAACCGCCCCAGTTCTTTTTTTATCATCATATTCAACCGTTTGAAAACGCTCTAGATGATAATCAGCGCAACCTTACGGTTGCGCCAGGCAATTTTGAGGCACACATAAAGTACCTTAAAGCTCAAGGATACGAACTTGTGCCGCTTGCGCACATTGTAGATGCATTACTCAAAAAGCAAAAAATAGGTAAAGTTGCTGCCATTGTTCTTGATGATGGCTATGTCAACAACTACTCATATGCATACCCCATTGCAAAAAGAAACAATGTACACATAAATATTGCTATGGTTACTGGCTTTGCCAGCAGTTACAACCAACTTTCATGGAATCAAATACAAATCATGGAAAAATATGGCTTTATTCATTTTCTTAACCACTCTTGGTCACATCAGTCGCTGCATGGTACAAATACAGAAACCATTTTAAAACAGGTAACCGTAGCGCAAGAACAGTTAGAAAAAACGCCTCTCAAACCCCCGTAAAATTTTTATATACCCATACGGCAGGTCGGGTGAGGCAGTTATTAATGTGCTTAAAGAAGAGCAATTTGATGCAGCCTTTACCGATGCAAAGGGCATTGAGCACTGTTTGTCACAACGATTTGTGTTGCCGAGGTTACGTACTGGTAATTTTCATTTATCTGTACACGGTTTGTAGCTAGCGTGCTACAATTACGTTATGGCATTTACCGATAGGTTTGATACACATCAGCAACATGATCCTAAAAAAGTAGAGCTGTTGTTATGGGTTAAAACATCTATGTTTGCAATACTTACTTTTGTACTTATAGCACTTGCTTTAATAACACAGCGAAAACTGGGTGGAGCTGAGCTTATTAATGCGGCTTCGGCATGGACAGCAGTGGTACTTATTGGATTATCTATGCTGCTAAGTGCCATATGTTATTTTTGGAACAAATTTGACCATTACATTTTTTTTCGCAAACATCTGGGTGTAACGGGGTTTGTTATGGCATGTGTGCATACACTATATTCATTCGTAATTCTTCGACACCAATTTCCATTTCCAGATTATTATCTCAGTGATAAAAATCTTCCTTCGTTTTTATTTGCGCTTGCGGCATTTTTGTATTTTGCTTTTATGACGAGTATATCGAACAATTATGCCGTGCACGAGTTAGGCAGTATGCGGTGGCGAAAACTATTGAGGGTTGGATATGTAGCATATGTTTTCGCCATTATTCATTTTGGGCTCAAAGGCTATCCCTACTGGGTAAGATGGATACAAAACGGCATGCAAACTCCACCATCAATTGGTCTTGTGCTTTTTATTTTTGCTTTATTCGTTCCGTATTTTCGCGTTGTACTTGAGATTGCCCTTCGACAACAGCGAAAAAAATCTTCCGCAGGCATGAAGCTGTACAACACACTATCTCGAAGTGTAGAAGAAGTAAAACCAATAGGAGACAAAATTACCATGTACTCTTGTGGGCCTACGGTTTATGACTATACGCACATAGGCCATCTGCGAACATTCGTTAATGTTGATGTGCTAAAAAGAACACTGCTTGCAGAAGGAAACAAAGTAGTGCACATAACCAACATTACCGATGTAGGCCATCTGGTTGGAGATAATGATACTGGAGAAGACAAGCTAGAAAAAGGTGCACGCAAATATGGCAAAAGCATTGAAGAAATTATCGCTTTTTTTTCAAATTTTTTCATGCAGTCTCTCGACAAAGTACATATTATGCCCTCAAATGCATACCCCACAGCAACAAGTCATATAAGCGATATGGTTGCATTAGTAAAAACACTTGAAGCCAAGGGGTTTACCTATGAAACAAAAGAGGGGTTGTATTTTGATACATCAAAATTTGCACAATACGGTAAGTTGTCTGGTCAAAAACTAGAAGACAAGCAACAAATGCGGGCAGAGGTGCATATTGATCCAGATAAAAAACACCCGGCCGACTTTGCATTGTGGCTCAAACGCGTCGGCCGCTTTGCAGATCATTCTATGCACTGGGATTCACCATGGGGTGATGGTTTCCCGGGCTGGCACATTGAATGCTCTGCGATGAGCATGAAGTATTTAGGTGAAACCATAGATATACATACTGGTGGCGTCGATCATATTCCTGTGCACCATGAAAACGAGATTGCTCAGTCTGAGGCAGCAACAGGAAAGCAGTTTGTGCGCCATTGGTTTCATGGTGAATTTTTAATGATAGAAGGGCAAAAAATGAGTAAATCTCTTGGTAATTTACTTACCATAGATGACATTGAAAAAGAGGGAATCGAACCAACCGCGTTGCGGCTACTTTTCTTGCAAACACACTACAGACAAGAGATGAATTTTACTTGGGAATCTTTAAAAGCCTCGCAACAAGCATTAAAACGATTGCGCGAGGCAGTATTGCAAACAAAAAGCCAAACCCAAAGAAGTCAAATATCACCAGAAAAGTCCGAAACTGCTGCACAGCTGAGTGCAAAATTTTACAGCACTCTCAGTAACGACCTACAAATGCCTCAAGCTGTTGCAACTGTCTGGGAAGTTTTGAAATCAAATGTTCCATCAGAAGATAAATATGATCTTGTCATGGAGTTTGATAGGGTGTTGGGACTGGGATTGGGACAAATAAAAGAAAAAACAGATGTACAAGTTTCTGAGAAGGTACAAGAATTGATTGTACAGAGAGATAATGCGAGAAATGATAAAAATTACGAAGAGTCAGATAGATTACGAATAGAAATAGAAAAAGAAGGGTATATTGTTGAAGATACGAGTGAAGGAACAAAAGTTAAATAATTTAAGTAGTAGGGAGCGGCTGCAGCCCCTACTATCCGGAAAATTCGTTCTGCAAATAGAACTCATTCCAAACAAGTTTTGCCGCAGCCGCTCGGCGCTTTGTACCATCAACCGTCGATGTCGTAGGTCACGTCGCGCTTGGGACGTCGGTCACCGTGCCAATCACGGTACCTGACCTGGTGGGCAGGTGGGATCTTGATCCGATCCACACCGCTACTCACATTTCTGGCTTCTCTTTCTCTGCACTTCGTGCAGAGCTCCTCGTCGTCACTGATCGCCACACCACACATGCACGCGTGCACCTGACCCTCCTTGCTCTTTGATGGCTTAGTCTTCGTCTGGCGGACGTTGTCCGCCCCAGTCCTCTTCATCACAATCCGCATCAAATTGCGACTGACACCCATCACACCTTCCGGTTAACACATAGAAGTGGAGCGCGCAATATACACGCCCACAGAAGCGGCATCTGTGCGTAGCAACACCTCTGCACCCCACAACGCTACATGCGCTCATATCACGTTCTTCCTTCCTTCTGCGACATCACGCAGGAGTTCGAGGGCATCTTCTGGATCCATGAGCGGCTCACCTTTGCAGGTGGCACAGATCAGCTCACCGTTGAGATGCTCAAGACAAAAGGGTTTCGAACAAGAATGGCAGAATAGAAATGTGCAGCAACCACAAACCCCACATCGCTGAGAATCCATGGCCAGTACCTCCAGTCCAGTTGTTCAGGTGCTTCAACGCCATGGATATTATATCAAAGGGCTTGATTTTCGGTGCTGGTTTGATACAATGGGAAAACTTATGAATGCATACGAGTTTGTTTTTATTACTAAAGACGGCAGCAAAAAGGTGCTTGAAACCGCCGAAGATATTTTTAAAGGCTTCAAAGGAACCATTGCAGCAAAAGAAGATTGGGGCAAAAAAGCCTTTACCTACAAAATGAAAGGGCTCTCTGAGGGCTTTTACCATGTTTGGACCGTCAACATGATGGGCGCAGAAATAAAAGAACTCAAAGCCAAACTTAACCTAGAAGAAAGCATTATTCGTTACCTACTCTTAAAGAAAAACTAACATACATGGCATCACGATCACTTAATAGAGTAGTCCTTATTGGCAATCTCACCCGAGACCCAGAGCTTAAATATACCCCACAAGGCACAGCTGTGTGTAGTTTTGGTGTTGCAACAAACCGCAGCTGGACCACAAAAACAGGAGACACTAAAGAGGATGTGCAGTTTCACCGCATTGTCGCCTGGCAAAAGCTTGCAGAGCTTGCCGCAAATCTTTTAAGTAAAGGCAGAAAAATTTATTTAGAGGGTCGCATTACCTACAGAAGTTTTGAAGGTAAGGATGGCCAGCAAAAGCAAATCACAGAAATCATTATGGACGACTTTGTACTCTTTGACGATCGCCGCAAAGGTACCAGCGACGATGCACCAGATCACCAAGAAGAAGACATGAGTATGGCATCTGCAGCTGATCACGATGAACCCATGCCAGAATCTGCCGAAACCGCACATAACGAAAAGGTTGACCCAGACGATATTCCGTTTTAAAATACCAGCTTATGAAAGACTATTTCAAAACATACAACACAGAGCCAACATTTAAAGATGTAGACACACTTAAAAAGTTCCTTACCTCACGAGGAAAAATTGTTTCTACTGAGAAGAGTGGGTTATCTGCAAAAAATCAACGAAAGTTAGCTGAGCAAATAAAGTACGCACGCTACTTAGGATTACTACCATACACTTCATACCAAAAAGAAAAGCTTTCGAGCTCCGAAGAAGATGCAGAGTAATCATTGAATGATATATAATCATTCATATGCAGCTGACCTTTAGTATTCCACATAATGCCACTTTTTTACCCAAAAAGGGAGATGCAGTAAAAATAGGAGACCCAATACTACAATTCCAATCATCTGATTTTATTACCTACGATATTGCCCGTGTACTCTCTATTAAGCCAGATATGGTTTTTAGCCACCTTACAATTGTGGTAGGCCAAGAAGTTAGCCCAGGCACCATTCTTGCAGAAAGAAAGGGCTTTGTAGGAAAGAAACAAGCGCAGAGCGACGTAACAGGAATAATTGACCGTATTCAGCTTGAAACTGGCGAAATTGTTGTGCGCCATGGCACACAATCAACAGACAAAGTGCAAAAAGCCTGGTTTAATGGCACTGTTCATAACATTGCCGAAGACGGCAAAAATTTTACAATTGCTTTTAAAGATGCAGACGAAGTAAAACTCTCAACAGTAAATATGGATGGCGGAGGAGAGCTATTTGTTATGGAAGAAAAAGACTTTTTTAGTATTGGCACCGATGAAATAGGTCACAAGGTTATTCTACTCGAACAACCCCATGTGCATATTATTTCTAAACTCGATGCTTTAGATGCAGGTGGTTGTATTGCACCAACAGACATTCCTCCATCAGATGTGCCCTCTGCAAAAACATCTACAGAAAAAGTATTTAAAGAGCTTATACATACCAAAAAAGTACTGTGCTTTCTCTCAGCACGATACGAAAGCAGTGATCTATTAATTTTCCATGCTATAATTCTCATACGCTATGAAATTGAGAAACATGACCAATAACATTCTGCTTGTATGTGTTGGAATGATTATCCTTCTTGTGGGAATTAAAATTGGTGAATCACACAAACGCCCTGGTGTAATAAGCTCAAAAGACCTCAATGTTACCAATCTAGACAAGGGCGCCTCACAAAATCTTGACTTTGGACTTTTTTGGCAAACATGGGATACTCTTGGTGAATATTATGTAGATAAAACCAAACTAGATCCAATGAAAATGTACTATGGCGCCATAAAAGGCATGGTAGCTTCGGTAGAAGATAACTACACATTCTTTTTAACCCCAGAAGAGAATCAGCAAAGCAAAGATGACCTAAAAGGGGTTTTTTATGGCATTGGTGCAGAACTAGGAATGGAAAACAATCAAATAATTGTAGTGTCGCCGCTTAAAAACTCACCAGCAGAAAAAGCTGGCGTCAAGGCAGGCGACATATTAGTTAAAGTAAACAACGAATCAACTAAAAACTGGTCATTGCAGCAAGCAGTGTCTAAAATAACGCGGACCAAAGGGAGAAAAGGTTGTGCTTACTATGCGCCGTAACGATAGTGATGTTGATGTTACCGTGGTCCGCGACGAAATTAACATTCCGTTTGTCGAAACTACATACGAAAACGATATTGCAGTTATAGAGCTGTCTCGATTTGGTGAGCCAACCAACGAACTGTGGGACAAAACTGTTAACGAGTTGTTGGCAAAAAAGGCACAGGGCAGACTAAAGGGCATAGTACTAGATATGCGTGGCAACCCTGGAGGCTACCTAGACGGTGCTATTCACGTTGCCACCGAATTCTTGCCCGCACGCGAGCTTATTGTCAAGCAAGAATATGCCGATAGAGAACCAGAAAAATACTTTGCCAAGCGCGATGGAAAGCTGCAGAACATACCAATGGTGATTTTGCTCAATCAGGGTTCTGCATCTGCATCTGAAATTGTAGCTGGTGCACTGCGTGACCATAAAAAAGCAAAAATTGTAGGCGAAAACTCGTTTGGTAAAGGTACCGTGCAACAGGCACTAGACCTTAAAGACAACGCAGGTATTCACGTAACTATTTCAAAATGGATACTCCCCGGTGGTAGCTGGATTCAAGAAACAGGTATTAAACCCGATGTCGAAGTAAAACTTGACATTAAAGACGGCAACACCATGCGCCGTGAAGACGATGCACAGCTTGATAAAGCCATAGAACTACTCAAGAGTTCTGTGAGTAACGCTTTGTATGCACCTGTGTACTTATGAGAAGGCTACTTGCACTTATACTAATTATAGGTTTTGGCTATTGGGGTTATAAAAACGGCTACTTTAAAGATGCCGCGCCATATTTTAATAAACCCTCTACAGTTACCCTTCAGGAAGGCAAAGAAAAAATTACCGTACTTACCGAAGAATCGGCAATTATTCAAGCAATAGATAAGGCACTCCCTTCGGTTGTTACTGTTTCTATTACACAAACTCAATCGCAGCGAGGGTTTCAAATTAATCCTTTTGATCCATTTGGTTCACTACGACGTCAACAAGAAGCTCCAGAAACCGTTGACCGCAATATTGGTAGTGGATTTGCTATTGGCGAAGATCTTGTAGTTACCAATAAACACGTTGTGGGTAATACCGATGCAGAATATCATGTCATAGCCAATGACACTACATATACAGTAACCCAAATATCGCGAGATCCGCTTAACGACCTGGCTATATTACGTATAAATAAAAAGGCGCTCAAAGCAATTACTTTAGGCAACTCAGACAATTTAAAACTGGGGCAAATTGTTATTGCTATTGGCACGCCCCTCGGTGAATTTACCAACACGGTAACAACCGGTATTATTTCGGGACTGGGTAGAGGTATTACCGCAGGTTCACCATTCGAAGGTTTTGTAGAGCGGCTTGATAATGTTATTCAAACCGATGCAGCCATTAATCCGGGTAATTCTGGTGGACCGCTACTTAACTCTCAAGGTGAAGTGATTGGCATTAACACCGCTGTATCTAGCGAAAGTCAGAATATTGGCTTTGCTATACCGGTAAACGTAGTTCGCGAGCTCGTTGAAAACTTTAATGCAGGTGGAGGTAAAATTCTTCGGCCTTTTATTGGAGTACGCTACCAAATGGTTTCACGACAAGCGGCTATTTTAAACAGTGTGCCCGAAGGGGCTTTTATTGTAGAAGTTGTCAAAAATTCACCGGCTCAAAAAGCAGATATTCAGCCTGAAGATATTATTACCGACTTTGATGGACAAAAAGTACGCGGCAATGACGAAGAAACTCTACAAAAACTTATTGCCAAAAAAAAGGTTGGCGATAAAATTGAAGTTAAACTATGGCGCAATGGTACACTACTCAATAAAACACTTGTGCTTGACACCTTCGAATAGCCTTTTGGCTTAGTGAGTACAAATGGTATAATACTAGTATGAAATCTTATATACAAACACTCAAGGGTTTTCGCGATTTTATTGGCTATGACGCCCAAAAAACGCATATGGCTTATTGAAAAAATACGCCAGGTTTTTAGTGCCTACGGGTTTGAGCCTCTAGAAACTCCCGTACTAGAGTATGCCTCGCTATTAACCGGCAAATATGGCGAAGAAGCAGAAAAGCTTATGTATAGGTTTGAAGACCGTGGTGGCAGAAATGTTGCCATGCGCTATGATCAAACCGTTCCCACAGCACGTGTTGTAGCTCAATACCAAAATGAGCTCACATTTCCCTATAAAAGGTATCAAATTCAACCGGTATGGCGAGCTGACAAGCCACAAAAAGGCCGCTATCGCGAATTTATACAGTGCGATGCAGATATAATAGGCTCGGCCTCAACTATTGCAGATGCCGAAATTCTGGCCGTGTATTATGCCATTTATGAGGCAATCGGCCTTAACTCAATTCGCATAGAAGTAAACGACCGCCAGCAGCTTATTGCCACAGTAAAAAGTGCTGGGGTAAATGAGGATAAAGTGCTATCTATTGTTCAAACAGTAGACAAAATTAAAAAAATATCCCAAAATGAGCTTGCTGATGAGCTTGAGAGTAAGGGTATGAGCGCAGATGCATCGCGCTCTCTGCTTGCAGCACTGAAGGCAGCAACGCCTTCTGACAATCTTCAGGGCATTATTGAGGCCGCTGTTGTGCTTGGCGTACCACGTACAGCACTAGTTTTTGAACCAACCCTTGCACGCGGTCTTGATTATTACACCGGCCTCATTTTCGAAGGTAGTATTCCAGAATATACCGTTGGATCGGTGGGTGGCGGAGGACGTTACGACAACCTCTTAAACTCTTTAGTTGGTATAAATAAGCCTGCCGTTGGCTTTGGATTAGGTTTCGACCGCACGCTAGAAGCTGCCGAACAATTGGGGAATCTTCCCTCATTTAATAACAAAAAAGTAATGGTGGGAGTTTTTGGGCCAGAATATGTAACAGATTCTCTTAAGCTCACCGCAATGTTGCGCAGTGGCGGTATATGGGCAGAGTGTTACCCCGATGCAGAGCAAAAGCTGGAGAAGCAAATTAAGTATGCGCTCAAAAAGGGTTCAACTTTTATGTGTATCGTTGGACAAGATGAACTTGATACTAGTACAGTAACCGTTAAAAACCTTACAAAAAATACTCAAGAATCTATCTCTCGTAATGCTGTTGTTTCATTTTTGCAATCTTCATGAACATAAACGATTCTATTGCTATTATTGAGGTAAACCCTGGTGTAGGCGGCGAAGAAGCCAAAATTTGGATGAAAGATTTGCTCAATTCGTACCTCAAATTTGCAGAAAAAGAGCGCTTTGCGGTTACTTTTATGGACGATAATATAATACGCATAAAGGGAGAGCATGCTTTTAGCTTGTTTAAAAACGAAACTGGGGTGCATAGGGTGCAGCGCATACCCGCAACCGAAAAGCGGGGCCGCCTGCACACATCTACTGCCGTAATAGTGGTATACCCGTTTATCGCAGAAACGCAAGCCCATGTTAATGAACATGAGCTAGACTGGCAGTTTTATAGAGCCGGCGGCCACGGCGGACAAAATGTAAATAAGGTTTCTACAGCAGTCCGCCTTATTCATAAACCAACTGGCATTATGGTAACGTGTTCGCGGGAGCGAACACAGCAGGCAAACAGACAAATCGCTCTGCAACTTTTAGCCTCAAAACTGTATCAACTTGAGGACGAAAAGCGCCGCGGACTGGTGTATTCTTATGTAAAAGACCGCGGCACCGGCGACCGCGCCGAAAAAATTCGTACCTACAACTTTCCGCAAAATCGTCTTACCGATCACCGCACTGGCAAAAGCTATCATAACCTTACTGCAATTATAGATCAGGGCAAGTGGGATTCGGTATTGCGTTAATCGACAAACATTGTTATAATCATCACTTATGAAAAAGGGTATTCATCCACAAGTGCATCCTGTGGTTTTTGTTGACGGCAAACATCAAATTATTTCTACCTCAACAAAAACCTCCGAACAATCCATCGATATCGATGGGGTTAAACACTATGTTATTCCTGTAGAGGTAAGTTCCTACACGCACCCTTTGTATACGGGCGAAAAGCGTTTCGTCGATACACAAGGTCAGGTTGGTAAATTCCAAGAAAAAATGCAACGCGCTGAGGCTTTCAAAAAATCTCTCGCAGAAAAAAAGAGAACTACAGAAGAGAGAAAACAGCAGCAATCTAAGAGTCTTCGCGACCTTCTTGGAGAAATATAACATAAGCTCTGTTCTATAGTAAAACTATACGGATAATTTACAACTTGATTTTTCAAAAAAAGGTATATACTGTTCCGATAAATAAAGGCTATGAGATTGTTTAACAAACAAAAATTTGTTTCGGTGCTTTCGGCCGTCTTCATGTTGGTCAACTCTTTTGGGCCTTATTCTCTCGCTATAATAAATGCACCTGCAACTCCTGCAATTGCTCAAGAAGTAACTCAAGAACCAACACAAGCTCAAGAACCTACCTCAGAGCCTACATCAGAGCCAACAGCTGAATTAACTTCAGAACCAACTGCAGAACCTGAATCTATTGAACCCACAGTTGAGTCAACACCCACAGTCGTCACTCCAACCGCTACCGAAACAACCACCACTTCTGTGCAAACTCCTACCCAAGAAGCAACACAAACACCTGTAAACACCAACGCATCTGTAGCAACTCCTACAGTACAAGTTGTCCCAACAATTAGTGACGAAAACGCTGTTGTAGACACTACTGTGATTGAAACAAGTCAATGTAGAGCAGACTCCCTTAATGGCTGTGATCCTCCAACACTAGAAACAGACAAAGAAGATTACGCACCTACAGAGGCTGCACTTATTACTGGTTCTGGTTTTGCTCCATATACCACCTACAGACTAGTGGTTTTTTCTAACGATGAGCCTGCTACTCGATTTGAATCTAATATAACAACAAATACATCTGGTTCATTCTCAGTTAGCTACCAACTCGATGGTATATACCGCCCAGACTATGTTGTAGAGGTTTATGACAACACAAACGCACTTATCGCAAGAACAACATTTA
Organism: Microgenomates bacterium OLB23; assembly: GCA_001567245.1. Taxonomy (GTDB): domain Bacteria; phylum Patescibacteriota; class Microgenomatia; order UBA1406; family HO2-37-13b; genus OLB23. The sequence continues at coordinate 30,925 of LMZU01000045.1, read as the reverse complement.
CCGACTCATATCCAGCTGGAACACAAACCTTATCACCAATAGTAAATGGATGTATCCAAGATACATTTGCTGCTGCAGGTAATACACAAAAATTAAACTGTACTGCAAATGACATCAGTATTGCTAACGTTACTAACATTACCATTAAAGATGATGGCTGCCAATTCCCTGGTGACACAGTAACATTTGAAGCTACTTATAATGTGGTTTCAACAGCGACAGAACGCTACGATGTTGGGCTATATTTTTCTAATGATGGTGGTGGATTGGATGGTGCATATACAGGATCATGCACTATAGGAACACTTCCTTACGGCCCAACACCAGCCTGGAAAGATCTTGATGGCGACCAATGTGGTGATATAACTTCTGCACAATCACTAAACCCAATTCTTGAAATCACTGCACTCTGCATGGACACAGACAATGATAATAATCTTAACTTACCTTATTGTACTGCCTGGAGCAATAGCGACAAGCAAACATGTTCACTACCAAACCAAGCGATTCCAGAAACCCCTGCCAAGTGTAACTGTCAGGGAGGCTTCGAGGTTCCAATTATTGTTCCACACCAAGCTAAAATTGAAGTAGTAAAAGATCTTATCCCAAGTAATGACACAGGTACTTTTAAACTTCAAATTGATTCCACCGACAAAACGTCATGCATAAGTGACGGAGGTAGTACTGGGCAAGTTAATGTGAGCGCTGGGACAAGTGCGAACCCTGGTGCAACACACACCGTTGGAGAAACAGCATGTGCAGGTACAACAATTTCTAACTACACTTCGTCTATTACCTGTGTAAAGAGAGGAACACAGACAGTTGTTGCAACTGCAAATGGAACAGGACCTCTGAATGTTCCTGTTCAAAAAGATGATGATATCGTATGTACCATAACCAACACAGTAAACCAAGGTCAACTTAAGGTTGTAAAAAACACTGTGGGCGATAATGGCACATTTGACTTTATCGTAAGTGGTCCTTCTGCCTCAACACCACAGATAACAACATCAGGTAACACCGGTACTACAGGATTTGTCTCTGTAAACACAGGCTCATATGACATCTCTGAAACTGTACCTACAAACTGGCAATTTGATTCTGCTTCGTGTGTAAATGGTCAGGGTCAATCACTTGGAACCCCAACAGGATCCTCAGTTCAAGATGTTACAGTAGGTCCTAACGATCAGGTTACATGTACTTTCAACAATACACGACTTCGCAATATAACGGCTTGTAAATACAATGACCTTACCGGAGACGGCCAAGATCAGAATGATCCAATGCTTGCAGGCTGGGAGATGACACTCAATCCAGGTGGCGTTAAGCAGGTAACCGATCAAAATGGATGTACAACATTCACCGGACTCGCTCCTAACGATTACACCGTATCAGAAACCACCCAAACTAATTGGACAGCTATTACACAAACAACACAAGATGTAGATCTCACAGGTTCACAAGATGAAACCGTATACTTTGGTAACTTCGCATGTGCAACCATTACTGGTAGTAAATGGGAAGATCTCAATGGAAACGGTGTCTGGGACCAAGGTGAACCTACAGTAGCTAACTGGCCAATCAATCTTTCAGGCCAGTCTGATGCACAAACCACAACAGATGAAAATGGTGAATACAGCTTTAAGGTATGTACACCAGGCATACATGTTGTTGCCGAAGGCACACTTAATGCTGATGAATGGTATCAAACATTCCCAGCATATGAATACGATGTAGACGTGAACAGTGGTGGTACTTATGAAAACAATGACTTTGGTAACGCACGTTATGCTCGAATCTATGGTTTCAAATATCAAGACAACGACGGAGATGGTCAGCTCGACGCTAACGATCTTCTAGATACCCTTGGTGGTTGGGTATTTGAACTCTATGATGGCGTTACCAATGCGCTTATTGATACCTACACCACACTTTCAGATGGTTTCTTTGAATTCACTGGTCTATTGGCTGGTAAATCATACTACGTTAAGGAACAACAACAAGCAGGTTGGACACAAACCTATGGCCCACAAAGCCTAACTCCAACTCCTATTGGCATGGTAAGTGGGGCAGACACCAGAATTGACTTCGCAAACTTTAAGTTGATTTCGATTTCTGGTACAAAATACAACGATGTAAATGGAAACGGTTCACGCGATCAAGAACCAGGACTCCAAGGATGGACCATCTTTATTGACCTCAATGACAATCAAACACTTGACCAAGGAGAAGTAAGTACAACTACAGATGCAAACGGTAATTACAGTTTCTCAAATCTTGGACCTGGAACATATGTTGTGTGTGAAGTAGCACAAGCTGGATGGACTCAGACATCTTCTCCTGAATGTCATTCAGTAACTGCTGCTTCTGGTCAAAATGCAACAGGTAAAGACTTTGGAAATCAAGGTAGATCAACACTTATCTTGAAAAAAGTGCTCAACCCAACCGATGACACATCCCTTTGGGATATGGATGTCACAGGTGACAATGTTTCTGAGCAAACTACACTTGGACACAACCAAACTGATCAATTTGAACTCCCAGCTGGCGAATATGCCATTGTAGAAAGTCCAGATGAAACCGTTGAAAACGACATTTACGACAGCTCATACGAATGTTCGAACGAGCAATCTGGTAATGGTCGTAACATCGATGATATTACCCTTAACCCAGGAGAAACCGTTACCTGTACCTTTACTAATGTCGCACGAGGATCAATAACTGTTATTAAAGATGTAGTGCCTAACGATAACACATTTTGGGATTTTGCACTTAAAGCAGGTCAGCAAACTGTAGGCAGTACCTCACTTGCGGATAATGGTAGCCACCCATTCACAAACCTCGTCAACGGTGCATATGTATTAAGTGAAGAAACATCAGAACTTTACACAACAGACATTGACTGTGGTGCAGAAGGCACAGCTACTAATCAAGGTTCAATCAACCTTGACCTTAATCCAGGTGAATCAATTACCTGTACATATACCAATACACGCATACAGGCAAACTCATTATCAATAAGCTTCTCGACGAAGATGGCGATCTTCAAACAACCGGCGATAGAACCGGCGGTGTAGAATGGGAATTTAATGTTGACGGTCAATCAACAGACACTCCAGATCTTGGACCTTTGTCAACCGATGTGAATGGTGAAGTCACTATCGATCCACTTAATACTGGCTCTTACAATGTTGAAGAAAACCAAAAAGAAGGCTACAAGCTTTTGTCAGCCGAATGTACATCGGGTAGTCAAGATGGAGAGACCGTATACGGAGTAGAAGTGACTACCAATGAAACTGTAACCTGTACCTTTATCAATACTCGAGAGAGAGGTACAGTTAATGTAACTAAATATCATGATCTAAATGCCAACGGAATTAGCGATGAGGGCGAAGAACTGCTTGCAGACTGGACTATTAATCTTAATGAAGATTCAGAAGTAACCGGAGAAGATGGAGAGGTAACATTTAACCCAGTCACAGGTGAGTATGAGCTATCAGAAGATCTCCCAGAGGGCTGGATTCAATCTAACATTGCTTGTAGTCTTGATGAAGAGGGTATTGGTACCTATAGCGAAGAAAGTAAGAGTCTTGCACTTACTGTAGGAGCAGACCAAGTAATTAATTGTGAAATTGGCAACTATCAAAACGGAGAAATCATTGTTACTAAATACAGCGATGATAACGGAAATGGAATATGGGATGAAGGCGAGAAGGCACTAGGTGGCTGGGAAATGAACCTTGAGCAAGGTGAGAGTCTTGAGGAACAAACAACTAGCGAAGAAAATGGACAAACAACCTTTAATGATCTTACACCAGGTACATATGTGCTGAGTGAAGATCAAAAGGAAGGTTGGGCACTAACAGGAATAAGCTGTGATATTGAAGAACCTAATCCAACAGTAACACCAACAGTCACACCAACCCCAGAAGTATTTACTGGAGGCTTGTGTCACTGGAATGAAGGTGCTGATAAATGGAATGCTCTAGCAGTCGAAACTGATAACCCAGGACACATAAACCACGAGCTCGACTTCCCATATGAAGGACCAAGAGAGGAAAATGGTCATCCTGACAACAAAACTGGTGATGATTGGTGTGCAGAAAATGATCCGAATCTACGCTCTGAAACCTTGGGTCTTGTAGATCAAGTTGAAGCAGCAGTCATCGATACCATTGATGAACCAATAGATACTAAAAAAGTCGAAGTTACTTCTGGCCAAACAGTTAACTGTGAAGTTGGAAACCAACCACTCATTCCCGAATTAACTATCGCAAAGAGAAATGATACAGGTGGAGCTCCACGCGTACCTGGTGACGTGGTTACCTTTACCCTTACAATCAAAGTTAGTGAAAGTGATGCCGAAAGTGTAGAAGTAATTGACGTTCCATCAGAAGGATTCCAATATGTTGGTGGATCATGGACAGCACTCAAAAATGGTCTTCCATTCATTATTCCAGAACCAACCTATGCGTCTCCCGGAACATGGTCACTTGGTGACTTACTTAATGGCGATGAAGTTGTGCTTACCTATCAGGCTAAAGTTGCAGCAACTCAAGACACTGGTGTATACCCCGACCTTGCATGGTCAGAAGGCCAGTCGCTTGGAGGCGAGCAGGTTTTGGCCCTTGCTCAACCAGAAGGCTACATAGATGAAAACTTTGTAGGCACAGAAGTAGAAATTCTTGCAGATAATTATATTGGTGACTCTCTCGATATTCGAAGAGAAGAAAAGAGAGAAGAAGGTAAAGTGCTTGGTGCTGCAACACTCCCAGCAACTGGCAGTGCAACGATACTTGCCCTTGCAGCACTTCTTATGGTAGTTGCTGGTGCAGGCGGTGTAGCCTACGGATTACGACTTAAAAAAAAAGAAAAGCTAATACTATTATGAAAAAACTATTTATTACAGCACTATTATTCCTTGGAGTTTTTGTACAAAGCGCCTTTGCAGGAAATCTAAGTGTACGTATAGAAAACCCAGGAAACATTATTAGTAATACGGGCTTTGATATAAAATATGTCACGCTCGACATCCTCGACCGTCCAGTAACGGTGGAATGTTATAAAAAAGGTCCTATAGATGGTGCATTTACATTATTTTCTTCTGAGACACTCCAAAACGGTGGAGACTCTGATGTATGCTCTGTGCCATCTGCTATGATTAGCACAGATGGCACCTATCAATTTTATGTAAAGGCAATCGCAGGAGCCGATAGTATTTTTAGCTCTGTAGTTAGCCTAGACGTTAATACTTCTGGCCCTGGTACTCCAACCCAATATTCAAAGAGCTCTGGCCCAGGCTGTCAATTCAGAATATCATTCAAGACAGCTGATGATGGTGAAACATCATACGTTGAGCTCTACCGCTCAGATCAAAAGAGCTTTGGTGTCAACACGTCAACTCGAGTTGAATCTGTTGCAGTCGGACCCAATACTTTCCACACAATAAACAACTCTATCCCAGAATGTGGCAAAACATACTACTATGCCGTACGCGCATTTAATGCAGAAGGTGTGCCTTCTGGAGTCGTAGGAGATGCTGAGATAACCTTTATTACCACTACAACAACTACATCAGGTGGCACCACCACAACACAAGCAGGTGCCATACCAGTTGAAGGAGGCGCTCAGGTTGGTCAACCAGGTGGCGCTGGCACAACAGGAGAAACAACTACAGGTGGTGAAGAGGGTGAAGCCGAAGAAGGCACAACCGAAGATGGCGCTGGCGCAGAATCTGCCCCCACGCAAGAAGAAGTAAATCAAGAAGGCAACGTTTTAGGTATTCAAACCGGTCTCAGCAAACCAGTGCTCTATGCACTGACTGCCGGCGTACTTGGACTACTTGGTATACTTGGATATGCCGCGTACAAAAGATACACCAAGAACTAATCTTATACTTTCCGTAAGCTTTCTCATTCTATGCTCTGGCTTGGTAGTACTGGCACTTATATTCTTTCCCATTGCTCAGCAGGAGCTTCGTTACTATGCCCAACATACACGCACAACAAATAGTGCCACACAAGAGATTGCCCCTGTAGACGAAGAATTTGGTATTGTGGTGCCAAAAAATTGCTGCTAACGCAAAGGTACTCAAGAATATAGACCCCATAAACCCTACAGTTTATCAGCGCGCACTAACAAAAGGAGTTGCACATGCAAAAGGTACTGTGCTGCCAGGAGAAGGGGGGAATATGTTCTTATTTGCCCATTCATCTGATAATTTTTACAATGCAAACCGCTATAACTCGGTGTTTTACTTGCTTAATAAGCTCGAACCTGGAGATGAAATATACATTTATTATGAGGGTGTAAAATACACGTATACAACCACAAAAAAGAAAATTGTGAACCCAGAGCAGGTATCTTATTTGCGAGGCAAGGGAACTCAAGAAAAACTTATACTCATGACCTGCTGGCCGGCAGGTACCACGCTTAAAAGACTTGTAATTGAGGCAGAGGCAAAGTAACACTTGCATTACTTCAATAAATTCACTATAAGTACTAGATGAGAAAAAATTTTTAAATGTAGTGCTTTCTTTATTCCTTCTTGCATATCAACTGTATCCAGTTTCTTTTGTCGCCTCCGACGTTTACGCTCAAGAAATAGTTACGCCAACAGCCGAAGTAATTTCTGAACCAACACCTGAACCCGACTCAGAGCCCACCACTGAACCAATCGTTGAGCCAACTACAGCACCAACACAGGCTGCTGTTGTCACATCGACGCCATCTGCTTTTAATCCTTTAGCAACACTTACCACAGACAAAGCTGATTACTTTGCAGATGAAACAGTTACATTAACAGGAAAGGGTTTAAATGCGCTCACAGAGTATACCTTGATAATCTACTCCTACAACCTCCCGGCTGTACATTCTGAAAACAATATTATGACCGATGAGTCAGGCGGTTTTACATTCCAATACACACTTGATGTCTTTATAGACCACAATATTACGCTCATGTAAATGACTGGAGTGGTACAACAGTTGCCCAAACAAGCTTTACCGATGCTGCAAAGCCTTCGGCCGACATTGACCAGTGTGCAAACGGTGGAGTGGGTGACCCAGAAGAACAATGTACAGGTTCTGCGTGGCAAAATGGAAACCTTGGACAATCTCAGGCACATTATCAGGAGGGTGATACTGTTCCTTATAGAGCGATTATTGCCAATGCTCAGCTTGGAGAAGAGTACACAGTTACTATAGAATGGGATACAACTAAAGATGGTAAACACGCTATAGATTATCTTAAAACCTTTAATGCTACTGAAGAAACTGCTGATCCTTGCACGGGTGTTGCAGGGGCCATTTGTGGAGGTCCTACACTTGAACCAATACCAAACGATCCTAATGTCGTCTCTGAAGGCGTAACACCTTCAGGTGGATCATTTACAACATATAACGGTCATGTTACAAACGTTTCAGGATATACGAGAACAGGATCATATGAAGGATCTAGCTCTACAAAGATAGTCATCACAATAGCACCTAACGCTGACGGCTCCATCGTTCTTGCTTGGGGTGGTCACATTGCTACAAGAGCAGATTGGGGAGCTGATAGCTCTGCAGTTGCAATCCCTGGATCGCCTTACCATATGCGTCTTGTTGGATTTTCTTGCTCAAACCCTACAAACTGTAGTGTAGGTAATCAGGATCGATCCCTATCATCAGAAGCAATTATTTTCCCAGCACATGTGACCATCACTAAGCTAGCCGTACCACAAAGCGAACAAAGATTTTTGCATTCACCACAACTGGCACTGGATTAAGTTCATTTACTTTAGATGATAACGGAGATAATGACGACGAAACATCTAACACCCAAATATTCGAACTTCTCTCATTTGGCAACAAAACAATCACAGAAACAGCTGTAACAGGCTGGGCACTAACAGATCTTGTCTGTAATGAAACTGATGGAACAAATAACACCACAACTAGTCTGCAAACACGAACTGCAAATCTCTCTGTCGAAGAAGGAGAAACAATTTTGTGTACATTTACCAATACACTTCAAACAGGAACATTGACCGTTATCAAGAATGTTGTCAACGATAATGGTGGCACTGCAACCGCATCAGACTTTACCATGCATGTAAAGAGCAATGGCAGTGATGTCACTGGTAGCCCAGCTGCAGGATCCGCAGCTGGAACACAATATACGCTCAATGCAGGAACCTATGTGGTAAGTGAAAATGCTCCAATCTCAGGCTATACACAAACAGGATTTAGTGGAGATTGTAATAGCAACGGCAGCGTTACCTTAGCTGCAGGAGAATCAAAAACATGTACTATTACAAACAACGATCAACCAGCAACACTTATTATTAAGAAGGTCCTCATTAACGACGATGGAGGCACACTTGTTACCGAAGACTTTAGCTTTAAGGTAAATGGGGGTGCGAGTGAATTCTTTGAAGCAGACGGTCAAAATGACAAATCTGTCAATGCCGGTACCTACACAATAGTAGAAGATGCTGCAACAGGCTACACAACAACCTATGACAACTGTTCAGACGTGCAGATTCCAAATGGTGGTACAGCAACATGTACTATTACAAACGACGATAACGCTCCAACATTAAAACTCGTCAAAGTGGTTAATAATGATGATGGTGGTACAACAACAGCTGGCGCATGGGTGCTTAACGCTACCGGCACAGGTGGATTTAGTGATACAGGTGACTCAACAACATTCCACAAGGTCAAAGCTGGAGTAGGATACGTATTATCTGAGTCTTCTGTTGCAGGCTATGCTCAAGAGGGGACATGGACATGCGATAAACAAGGTGTCCTAAATGGAAGCACAGCAACACTTGATCTTGGTGATGAAGTTACCTGCACAGTAACAAATGGTGATATTGCACCACAATTAATCGTCATAAAGCATGTTATCAATGACAATGGTGGCGATGCTCTTGCAGGGGATTTTACAATGAATGTAACAGCGACAGATCCTTCTGATGCTTCTTTCCCTGGCGATGAACAGGGAACAACCATAACACTTAAAGCTGGACAATACAGTGTCAATGAAACCGAACTAGATGGTTATGTTAAAACACTTTCTGCTGATTGTTCAGGAACAATCCAGGTCGGTGAAACCAAGACCTGTACCATCACAAACAATGACGAACCAGCACATATAACTCTTATTAAGGAGATTGTTAATCCACATGGTGGCAATGCTGAACCTGATGATTTTAAACTTACAATTGGTGGTGCAAGTGTGCTCTCGGGCATAGCTAAGGATGTAGACGCAAATACTCCATATGCTCTTGACGAGTCACAACTCCCTGGATACAAATTTGTATCACTCGAAGGCGATGAAAAATGTCCAGCTGTATTAGGCGGAGAAGTTACACTGGATGAAGGAGAGAACATTACCTGCACCATCACAAATGAAGGTATCCCAGGAAGACTCCAGATAATTAAGAACACCCTTGGGGGCGATGATACCTTTAACTTTGTAGTAGATGGTATTGAAGTTCCTGGACTCGAAACTATCACGACGTCAGGTGGCACAGGAGAAACAAGCCAAGTTGACATAGATGCAGGTACCCACAGCGTAGCTGAAAGTGCACTTGCCGGATGGGATATGACCAATGCAGTCTGTGATAATGGCACACCTGAAAATGCAGTGGTCGAACTCGACACGCTTACCACATGTACCTTCACCAATGCAAAGAGGGGATCAATAACTATCGTCAAAGACGCTACACCTAACGACGCACAGGACTTTGACTTCACAGGTACTCTTGGAGCATTCACTCTTGATGACGATGAGGGTGTTCAAGATGCCGATCAGCCTGCTCAATATGAGAATACAAAGACATTCTCTAACTTGGTGACTGGCGAGTCATATGCCATTAATGAAACTCAACCTAACCAGTACTGGAGCCTTCAGGGAGTAGTGTGTGTTGAAACAGGAACAACAAATGAATATCCAGCAACAGTTTCTGCGACAGGAGTATCTCTAGACCTTCAGCCAGGAGCAGATGTGACTTGTACGTTTGCTAACTTGAAGCTTGGAGCAACTAGAACACAGGGATTTTGGAAGACACACACAAGCTACACAAGTGGTGTATTAGCTGCTATGGGGGGTAGTATTCCCATTGGCATAGCACCCAGCACAAAAGCAATCAACGGTGCAAGTAGACTTTTTGGAGCTTACTATGCTAATGTTGCAAAAAAATCTAACAACCAAAAAAGAACGCCGATAGAACAAGCAAGAATTCAGTTACTGCACCAGCTTGTTACTACCAAGTTAAATTGTCAGGAGTTTGGTTGTCCGACATATATTCAGGAACAAGTAACATTAGCGGATACATATTATTCTACCGGCTCCATAGCTCAAATCTTGAGTATGGCAAATATACTTGATCAATATAACAATAGCGGAGATACTATAATAATCTCTGGCACGCCAGGAAAAGCAACACCAAAAGATTCTCAAACACAAGCTGATATTCCATACTGGAATTCTACCCTATAATAACTAGCCTCAATTTGGTATAATTAGACTCATAATGCGCAGGAACGCCTGCGTATCCGTATTCTCAATCCACGGGACCTGTGGAGAGAGATCAAGCTCAAGAACTGGAGCAACCATGACCCAGCGGATCGTGCAATACGCGTCGGACCCTGACCTTGGGGACTTCCTCCCGAACCATCTTCGGGCGGCGGCTGGTACGCCCGGTATCACGATCGTCGAGGCCTACTGGCACCCCTACAGCGGCCGTGCCTACGTGGTGACCGAGGGCATCGACCTCAGCAACCCGGCTCATGTCGAGATCGGCCGCCAGGCCGAGGCGTTCACGCGCCAGGTGGTCGACAGCCTTCCTCCTCCCGAGGAGCTGGAGCCCATCGACTACCAGTAGCTCTAACAGGCCAGGTCCCGGCCTTGAGGAGCATTGGCGACCCGGTTTCGCTTCATGCGGAGCCGGGTCGCCGACCTTTCTACCGCACAATTACTTGCTTTCGAGGCTCATTTCAGGTATACTCTTTCTCTATGGTTTCAGCCTCAAAAGACGATACGTATTCAGGACAATCTATTAAAGTTCTTGAAGGTTTAGAGCCTGTTCGAAAGCGCCCCGCGATGTATATTGGCTCCACGTCGCTTGAAGGTGTGTATCACTGTCTCGCAGAGATTGTAGACAACTCTATAGATGAATCTCTCGCTGGTTTTGCAAACAAAATTGAAATTATTCTCTCAGAAAACAACTATCTTACCGTTATAGATAATGGTAGAGGCATACCTGTAGATATTAACGAGCAATACGGTGTATCAGCACTCGAACTCGTTATGACAAAACTCCATGCCGGAGGTAAGTTTGACGGCAAAACATACCGTGTATCTGGAGGACTCCATGGAGTAGGTGCAAGTTGTGTAAACGCGCTGGCCACCCATCTTATTGTAGAAGTAAAACGAGAGGGCAAAATATACCGTCAAGAGTTTAAAATTGGCATTCCGCAATATCCAGCAAAAGAAGTTTCAGAATCTATGCTGGGCATTACTGCAGCATCTGGAACAGCCGTATCATGGATACCAGACGGCACAATTTTTACGCAAGGCATAGAGCTGGCATTCAAGTCGGTTATGAAGCGCGTTAAAGACCGCGCATACCTTATTCCATCGGTGCTTTTTACCATTGAAGATAAGCGGGAAAACCGCAAAGTTGCTTACTATTTTGATGGAGGTATATTATCACTCCTCCGCGACCTCAATAAAAACAAAAAAGTATTACATGAGCCTGTGTATTTTAAAAAGCAATCTGGCGATATAGAGCTTGAGGTCGCACTGCAATATAATGACGGCGTTGCCGAAAATGTACTTTCTTTTGTGAACGTTATTAACACAAAAGAAGGTGGCACGCATTTAACAGGCTTCAAAACATCTCTCACACGCTCGGTAAATGCCTATGCACGCAAAGAAGGTTTGCTTAAAGACTCTAAAGATGCAGGTGGCCTAAGCGGTGATGATGTACGCGAAGGGTTAACAGCAGTAGTATATGTAAAAATGCCTTCTGCAGACCTGCAGTTTGAAGGCCAGACAAAAGGAAAACTAGGCAACCCTGAAGTACTTGGTATTGTTCAAACAGAACTTAACAAGTTTTTTGATGAACTCTTTGAAGAGCAGCCAAAAATTGCCCGAGAAATTATTGGCAAAATACTTTTGGCTCAAAAGGCGCGCCTTGCTGCGAAAGCCGCAAAAGAGGCCGTGTTGCGCAAAGGCGCACTTGAAGGTGCGTCGCTGCCCGGAAAACTTGCAGATTGCCAAGAGCGCGACGCCTCAAAATCTGAGCTGTTCATTGTAGAAGGAGACTCAGCAGGTGGCTCTGCAAAGCAGGGAAGAGACCGACGCTTTCAGGCTATACTTCCACTTCGTGGAAAAATTTTGAACAGTGAAAAGGCATATCTCGACAAAGTGCTCAACTTCCGTGAAATTAAAGACCTTGTTATTGCCCTTGGCATGGGCATTGGCGACACAGTAGATTACAACAAACTAAGATACCACAAAATTATTATCATGACCGATGCAGACGTTGATGGCGAGCATATTCGTACGCTTATTCTCACCTTCTTCTTTCGTCATATGCGTTCAATTATTGAGAACGGTCACTTATTTGTTGCACAACCTCCACTTTATAAAATAGCATTTGGTAAAAAGTCATTTTATGCCTACAATGCTGAAGAAAAAGATGCCCTAGTAAAAGAACATGGAAAAGGGCAGGAGAACATTAATTTACAGCGCTACAAAGGATTAGGAGAAATGAACCCTGATCAACTTTTTAATACAACAATGGACCCAAATGCCCGTGTACTTAAGCAAATCGAAATTGATGACGCAGAGGCAGCAGATCAAATTTTTTCAATTCTCATGGGAGATGAGGTTGCACCTCGTCGCAAGTTTATTCAAACCCATGCGCATTATGCAGAAGTTGACGTGTAATAATTATAAATTACTTGTACTTATATGAACTTAGATAAACTTGGAGCAGGCGAACTTCCGGACAAAGTGAATGTATTTATCGAAATACCTAAAGGATCTTCGGTAAAGTACGAAATAGATAAAGAAAGTGGTGTTATTATGGTTGATAGATTTGTATATGGTCCACTGTTTTACCCATATAATTATGGTTTTATACCAGGCACTCACGCAGAAGATGGCGATGCACTTGATGTAGTAGTGCTTTCTACCTATCCTATTCAGGCAGGCACAGCCATTGTGTGTCGTATTATTGGCATGCTTGAAATGGAAGATGAAGAGGGTATTGATACTAAAGTAATTGCTGTTCCAACAAAAAAAATTGACCCGTTTATGGCCGAAATAGAAACTATCGATGATGTACCCGACATGGTAAGACAGCAAATAAAAAATTACTTTGATACTTACAAAGATTTAGAACCCAACAAATGGGTAAAAACCAAAGACTATTTAGGAAGAGATGCCGCAATTGAGGCAGTAAAAAAGTCAATGCAATAACTTATGAACGAGGACAATAAAAATACCGAAGAAGAGGTAATAGATGAGGTTGCACAAGAACAACCAAGTATTCATATAGATAAAGAAAGAGCCCCAATTGTGGGCGAAATGAAGCGCGCATATATTAACTACGCCATGTCGGTTATAGTGCAGCGCGCACTACCCGATGTGCGTGACGGGCTTAAGCCCGTACACCGCAGAATCCTCTTCGCCATGCATAAGCTTGGCCTTACCCACAAGTCACGCTTTTCAAAGTCTGCAACCGTGGTAGGTGAGGTGTTGGGTAAATATCATCCGCACGGCGACACAGCAGTATACGACTCGCTGGTACGCATGGGACAGCTGTTTTCTATGCGCTATCCACTTATTCTTGGGCAGGGTAACTTTGGTTCTATAGATGGCGACCCTCCTGCTGCCATGCGTTATACCGAGGCAAAAATGACAGCCATCGCCGAAGAAATGTTGCTCGACATAGAAAAAGACACCGTGAGCTGGGTTAACAACTTTGATGGCACCATTCAGGAGCCGTCATTTTTGCCAGCAAAACTTCCTAACCTGCTTCTTATGGGTGCCGAAGGTATTGCAGTTGGCATGGCTACCAAAATTCCTCCTCACAATTTAAGCGAAATTGTCGACGCGGTTGTACGCATGATCGATGAGGTAAGCGAAGAAAAAATAGACCAAGAAAGCTCAGAATCTTCTGACGATACCAACAAAATAGTATATACATCTCCGCTCGATGCAACAATGACCCAACGACTTGTGTTTAATACCGAGCTGCAGGCACTCATGGAACATGTCAAAGGCCCAGACTTTCCTACAGCTGCAAGCATTTATGGACAAGACGAAATTCAGCGCGCATACGCAACGGGCAAGGGCAAAATAGTGGTACGCGCAACTGTTAATCATGAAGAATCTAGCAAAGGCAGAGAAAAAATAGTTATTTCTGAGTTGCCGTATCAGGTAAACAAGGCAAACCTTGTTATGAAAATCGCCGACCTTGTGCGCGATAAAAAACTTATCGGCATCGCCGACCTGCGCGATGAATCTGATAAAGATGGCATTCGAGTGGTAGTCGAACTTAAGCGCGACGCAGTATATAAAAAGCTGCTTAACAACCTCTTTAAATACACTGAGCTGCAAACAAGCTACCCGGTTAACATGGTGGCACTGGTAAACGGTGCTCCACAAACTGTTTCACTCAAAACCATTCTTGAGCAATATATAAAACATAGAGTAAAAGTAATCACTAATCGCTGCATGTTTGAGCTAGATAAAGCAAAGGCACGCGCACATATTCTAGAAGGCCTACTCAAAGCTCTTGACCATATAGACGAAATCATCACTATCATCAAAAAGGCAAAAACTGAATCCGAGGCTAAAGAGTCGCTCATGACCAAGTTTGGTTTCAGCGACCTGCAAGCGCAAGCAATTCTTGATATGCAGCTAAAGCGCCTAACAGGCCTTGAAAGAGCAAAAATAGAAGAAGAACTTAAAGCCCTCCAAGAAAAAATTGCCTACCTTGAGGGAATTTTAAGCAGTGTTACCAAAATTCTCGCGGTAATTAAAACAGAAATTTTAGAGATTAAAGAAAAATACGGCGATGAGCGACGCACCAAAGTGTTTAAACACATGCCGGGCACCTTTACCGAAGAACAGCTGATTGAGAATAAAGAGGTTATCGTGACATTAACTCAGGCTGGCTATATTAAACAAGTACCACGCAATACCTATAAGGTGCAAAAACGAGGCGGAAAAGGTGTAATTGGTTTTGAAACAAAAGAAGAAGACAATGTAAAAATAATTCAAGCTGCCATGACACACGATTCTATACTTTACTTCTCTAACAAGGGTAAGGTGTATCAAACTAGAGTGTGGGAAATCCCCGAAGGTGCACGCACGTCTAAAGGAAAGGCGATCGTTAATATTCTTCCACTAGAAGCTGGTGAAGATATAACTTCATTGCTTATATACAACTCAGAAGATACCAAATCGCTTGAGTCAACCTTTATATTTATGTGCACCACAAAGGGTACCGTTAAAAAAACCACACTAGCTGAATTCAAGAACATTCGCTCAAATGGTATTATTGCACTCAAGCTTACGGGAGACGATGAACTCTTATGGGCACGTATGACCGATGGTACAAAAAAGATAATCCTTGCAACTCGTGATGGTAAATCGATTGTCTTTGCAGAAGGTGACGTGCGACCAACCGGTAGGTCAAGCCAGGGAGTACGAGGAATGAATCTTGAAAAAACAGACGAAATAACTTCGATGGATGTGTACGGCAAAGATGAAGACGATAACCTTTTACTGGTTCTTATGGAACATGGTATAGGTAAAAAAACACCAATTAAGCAATACCCTGTACAAAAAAGGGGTGGCAAGGGTGTCAAAATAGCCTCTATAGACCAACGCACAGGTAAAGTTGCCTTCTCAAGTATGGTAGATACAACATATGATGCATTAATCATTACCGCGCGCAGTGGACAAGTAGTCAAGATACCTCTTGAAGATATTCCTACACTTTCACGTGCAGCAAAAGGCGTTATTGTGATGAGATTCACAAAATCAGAAGATGCAGTGGTGAGCGCAACATTTTTTATGATGAAAGTACGGGGCACACGCATCGCCCGCATGATTCTCGACCATGTTAAAAGCGATGTCACCAAGCTAGTTTCAGAAAAGGGCCTGAATCCTCCTCAGCTTGTTATCTTTTCTGTTAATCCAGATGAGGTAACCTTATCATTCCTTCGCAGCAAGCAAAAGGCTATGGAGTATGTGGGTGGCTCATTTAAATTGCTACGTTTTAGTAAAAATATTCGTTTTGAAGATTTGGTAAACAAACTGAGTGAAATTAACCAAGATCCTCAGTCACATGCAATTATTATTCAGCAGCCTCTTCCTGCATCTCTCTCTACTATGACAATATTTGATTTTGTGTCACATGAAAAAGAGATCGAGGGCTATAAATCAAAACCACTATTTGAAAGCCCGGTAGCGCTTGCAATTATTACTATGCTCAAGGCTATGTTTGTACCTGATGCCAGTGACAACTACGATATTCTCAAGCTTGATTTATCAAAAGATCCTACCACACTAAAATCCTTACTTCGTAGAAAAAAAATAGTCCTTATAGGACGTGGCAAAACCGCTGGCAAACCCATTGCAGATTTATTATCTCTACTGCACATTCCATTTGTAAACATTAACAGTAAAACGGTAAACCCAGAACAATTTATCGCCGAGGCAGATGTAGTAATTAGTGCGGTTGGCAAACACGTTATAGATGCAATGCATGTAAAACAGGGCACAGCACTCATTAGTGTGGGGCTCCGTTCTGAAAACGAAAAGTGGGTAGGTGATTACAAACAAGAAGAGGTTGCTACCAAGGCCCTTGCATACACACCAACTCCCGGTGGAGTGGGACCAGTAACAGTGGCCCACCTAATAAGCAATGTAGTAAAAGCCTGGAAAATTCAAAACAAGGTAGGCTAAATTATGCTGTCGCAATAAGATCGTGACCACACTAAAGTTAAGGTAACTACTGCTGCGTACTATTAATTTTTGAACAGTTTAATAAACACATCTTTTGGCACCTCTACCGCGCCAATGTTTTTCATCTTTTTTTTACCTTCTTTTTGTTTATTAAGCAACTTATCTTTACGTGTTCTATCTCCACCATATAATTTTGCCGTTACGTCTTTTCTGAATGGCGCAATACGCGAACTTGCTATAACCTTTCCCTTGTAATGAGCTTGAATTTTTACTTCGAACTGTTGACGGGGTATAAGCTCTTTAAGCTTGTCTACCAGATCGCGCCCGCGCTGATAGGCTCTTTCGGTCACCACAAATTCTGAAAACTCTTCTACTGGCTCCAGGTTAAGCAAAATAACAAGTCTGTCTGCATCTACAGGACGGTACTCTTTAAGCTCCCACTGCAGAGTTGCGTATCCCGATGTTACGGTTTTAAGCTTGTCAAAAAAGAAGGTGATGAGTTCGGCGAGGGGAATATCGTAGTTCATAATAACCTGCGATTGATTGTCCATATTAATAAATACGCCACGCGACTCTTCGCAAAGCTTCATAACAACACCTGTGTATTCTTGCGGTGTAACTATAGTAACGTGGGCAATTGGCTCTTCGTATTGAGCTTTTGCACCTTCTGGTGCTTTGTTAATGTATTCGACGGTAGGCGACGTAAGCACAATACTCATATCAAACTCGTTTTCAAGACGCTGTCGAACCACATCGGCATGAAGCATGCCAAGAAAACCCGTTTTAAAACCAGAGCCCAGTGCCTTGCTATATACTGCTTCATATTGCAATGCTGAGTCGTTAAGAGCAAGTTTATCGAGCGATGTTTTGAGAGCAAGGTAATCATCGGGGTCGGTAGGAAAAATAGAACTAAATACCATTGGCACAACATCTTTATAACCCTCAATAGGTGAAAGGTTAGATTTGCTGGTTATCATTGTGTCGCCTACACGCACCTGGTGAATGTCTTTAAGGCGTGTGGCGACATAGCCAATATCGCCAGCGGCAATAGCGTTAAGCGGCTTAAGTTCTGGGGTAAACGTGCCTACTTCTTCTATAAGCACTTCGCCGTTGGTGGCACATAGCGTTAACGCATCATTTGTTTTAAGCGCACCATCAAACACTTTAACAAATGCAATAACGCCCCGATAAGTGTCGTAATATGAGTCAAAAATAAGTGCTCGCGCAGCTTGTTGGGCAGACGGTGCGGGCGCGGGCACAAGCCTAATTACCTCTTCAAGTAATTCTTTAACTCCCGTACCTGTTTTCGCCGAAATCATACGAATTGAATCTTCTGCGACGCCTAAAAACTGTACCAGCTGCTTTTTTGTCGATTCAATTTGTGCCTGAGGCATGTCAATTTTATTAATAACAGGAATTATCTCTAGGTTTTGTTCTATGGCTTTATATGTATGGGCAATAGTTTGTGCCTGAATACCTTTAGTTGCATCTACCAACAATACCACACCCTCTACACAGGCAAGTGTTCTTTCTACTTCGTACGAAAAATCGACATGTCCAGGAGTGTCTATAAGATTGAGTTCATAAACTGTGCCCTTGTATTCGTATTCCATGTGCACTGGCGCAAGTTTTATAGTAATGCCACGCTCACGCGAAATAGGATTACGATCAAGCAACTGCTCTTCATGCTGAGAAGGGTCTACCACGCCAGTTAGTTCTAGTAACCTATCTGCCAGGGTAGACTTACCGTGATCAATATGAGCGATAATTGCAAAATTGCGAATGTTTCTCATTGTGCCTTAAGAAGTTTTACCGTAGAAGTACCCCCAGTAACTGCCCACTTGTCTCCGTGCAATACAATTATGAGCTTACCCTTTTTAACCAGCTTTGCACCAGTTAAATGCGCAATAGCACTAAGAATTTGATCTTTTTTTACATCACTGCGCGCCTCACCCTCTTTAAACAAAATAGGTTGTACAGCAAAGCTCAATGCTAATTTGTCTCGCACCGTTTCGTTGTCGGTAAATGCAAAAATTGGCATTGCCGGGCGAGGCCGATAACGCGATAATAAGCGCGCTGTTCTGCCTGATCTGGTAAATACTAAAAATCCACCCAGCTCTTCGGGTGAATCTTTAGCCAGGCTTAAAAATAAGTTATATGCCATTTCGCATACACGCGCTTCGTTATCTGCGGTAACAAATTTGTAGCGCTTTCGTAAATCAAAAGTCAGTTTTTTTTCGTTGAATGTAGTGATTCGCTGCATTGCCTCTACCGACTTAAAGGGGTAGTTACCAAATGCTGTTTCTCCCGAAAGCATTACTGCATCGGTAAAATCATATACGGCATTTGCCACATCCGAAACTTCGGCTCGAGTTGGTATTGGGTGTTCAATCATAGAGTTAAGCATTTGAGTTGCAGTAATTACCGGTTTCGATGCATCAAGACATTTTGCAATAAGCAGTTTTTGATAGTATGGAACTTCTTCAAAAGGCAACTCAACCCCCAAATCGCCCCTCGCTACCATTATGCCATCTGAGGCTGCAATAATTTCGTCAATGTTATCGAGGGCCTTCATGGTTTCTATTTTAGATATCACATCGGCAGTTATTTTGTATTTCTTCATTTCGGCACGCAGATCGTCTATATCTGCTTTTGAACGCACAAACGACAATGCAATATAGTCAACTTCCTCACGAGCAGCCAATTGTATTCCTTCGAAATCTCTCGCAACTAGTGCAGGAAAGGGGAAGTCACCCCCAGGAATATTAAGTGATTTTTTGTTTAATAAAACTCCTGCAGTGTGCGAAACCAGATAGGTTTGTGAACCTTCTTTATGAACGGTAAATCTAAAATTTCCATCATCTGCAACTATAAGCTGGCCATCGTTAAGAGATGTAATAATATTTGGATAGGTAATAGAAAGGCCTTTCACGTTTTTTTCAAAAACTACCTCGCCGAAATATATTTTTTCATTCTTTTTCAATGCAAGAGAATCTGTAGGCATGTGAATTCGTATGCTTGGCCCCTGCAAATCTATGAGCGTGGCAACCGGCTTTCCAATTTCTTCAGAAACTCGGTTAACCATTTGTATACCTTCGCTGTGCCACTCTACAGTGTTGTGTTTAAAGTTAAAACGAAACACCGACACACCCTTAGCAATAAGATCTGTAATTGCCTGGGGCGATAAAATATCGGGGCCTACTGTTGCGATAATTTTAGTTAGCTGCATGGTGCTATTGTACCACGAACGCTAGATCTTTTTATAGATGCGAATCACCGGATGGTCAAAAACTGTCCAAGTTTCTTCTGCATGTTCATCGATGCTTTCGTACCATGTTATGCCAAACAATTTAATGCGGGGGAATGAGGTAACTTCTGCGACAAGCTTATAACCTGAACTACCCAAAAAAAAGGTTGCGATAATATGTGTTAAGCTGTGGGTATGTGCGCGCAAGGCGCGCACATGTTTGTGGCGAATAGCCCTGTAAAAGCTGTGCAGAGGGTGTGGCAATACTTAATATTGCTCCACCATCAAACCTATAGCAGGTGCTATTGGCAAATATTCGACGAGAAGGAACAAAAAATGTAATCAGAATGAGGCAGAAGTGATGCAAGATTTTTACTTAACTCTGCGTCTTGGTCTATATGATAAAAATCAAATGAGGTAATAGAGTAGTATGGCAAGGAGCGCAGGTTGGCATGTGCTATGGGTATATCTACTACATTTGCTGTTTCAGATAAGATGCGCGATTGCGGAGACACGTTAGATGCTATCCAGTTTGATGCTTTAAACCTTACATCGATATTTTTGTATATAGATAGATATGCTATGCCGGGTATAAGCATTAGTATGAGTGGTATGGTTATAAGCAGCTTTATACGCATTCTTGTTGCTACCATTACTAAAGCAGTTGCGACAAGAATGGTGAATAAGGGCAAGATAGGTGCCATAAAGCGCGTCCATTTTGCATACAAAAATGCAGTGGGTACAAAGTACATAACAATCGCAACGCGCACTATATTAAAAGATCGGGTATAGGGCAACAGCAAAAAGGCGAGGACTGCTACAAAAAACTTAAAAGACCCGAGCGCATAAGGAAAGATTCGCGTTACATGAAACAGTACAGGTACTGTGTTGTCAAACTGCCTGTTATAAAAAAGCCACCACCGTACCTTGGCCAATACCCACCTCGTAACGCATGGCCGAAAGAAACTGCTGATACGAAATAATATTATGCGGCGAAAGAAGCGCAGCGAAAATGCCAGTGAATACAATAAATGTAGCAAACGACACAAGTTTTGCTCTATCTTTTGATGCAAGAATTGCCATAAAAGGAAGCGGCAAAAATAACAATGAAGATATTTTTGTTGCGACCGCACAACCCGCCAGCAGCGCGGCAATAAGCACCGCGCGGTTACTGTGATGAGTATGCACAATGTCAATTGAGTACAAAACTATTCCTGCATACAAAGCCATAAGTAGCGATTCTGTGGTGCCAAAATGAGCAAATTGAATAGCATATGGCGCGTATGTCCACAACAGCACAGTAATAGCAGTAGCCGTACTATCAAGTTTCTTTTTGTTGCTTAATCTGTGCACAATGCCCACTACAAAATAAAGTGCAAGTGTCGATGCACAAACCGAAATAATGCGAAGTGCCATAGTTGCCTCTACAAACCCTATTGACGCATGTAGTGGTATATTTGTTACCAACTGCCACAACTTTACCAATGCAAAACCAACATATAAAGGCAGTTGACCGTAGGCAAAAAAGCCCGGATTAAAACAATCCTTAATAGAACTACCCGTGGGGCACTCTAAGCTTTGCAATGCGCTCGCCATGTTGCGCTCATCAGGATGCATAGGATAGGGAAGACCCCAATCTAACCCTACAAAGCGGGTATAAAAAAAACAGTGCAAGAAGTACGCAAAGCATGGCATAATGTCGCTTTAACATAACAGTTAGTATAGCGCATTCTGTGCTATAATCTCCTCATGCTATGAAAAGCGCAGCAACTCTAAAACAAGACGAAATAGTACTACACAAAACTCTCGCAAAAAAATACGGCAATATTAGAGAAACAAGTTTGTATTATAACTATTTTAACGAATACTGGCTTAAGCTGTTTAAGTCTATGCTCCCTCGAAAAAAGTTTGCCAAAGCACTCGATTTGGGTTGCGGCACTGTAGAGTTTTATGAATTTATTACCAAAGCAGTGGGTGCATCGTACACAGGAACAGATTTGTCTCCAGATATGCTTAAAGTAGGACAAAAAAATACCCACGCGCTACGCTCGTCGAAGCCGATGCAGAACATATGCCGTTTAAAAATGAATCGTTTGATTTTGTAATGACCCGTGGACTTGTACATCATTTGCCTAATCCCGAAGATGGCATTAAAGAGGCACACAGAGTACTCAAAAAGGGCGGGTACTTTTTAGTTTCTGAGCCACACAGTAACATTTTTCTTTTTTATGCACGAAAAGCATTTTACAAAAGGTCTTCACACTTTTCTGACAGCCACAAATCTTTCCGCCGAGGAGAGTTTTTAGACCTCATAAAAGCCGGCGGGTTTAAAATAAAAAAAATCCGCTACTGGGGAATTTTATCGTTTCCATTTGCATTCCCCGACATTCTACCTGCCTACAAATTTTTACCCCTGTCAATTTTTAAGCTGTTTGTACAAATCGATCGTCGTCTTGCCAAAATACCAGTCATTAACAGCTTTGCCTGTCATATTGTAGTACTAGCGCAAAAATAACCTCATGAAGGTATTTTTCTACTCACTGCACAATAAATTTGTAAAGGGTGGCTTTATACTCACAGCTGCAACCGTGGCTACCGGCCTTCTTAATTATGTATCCAATTCTTTAACCGCTAAGGCATTAGGACCACAAGGCGTTGGTGAACTGTTTGCCTTGTTTGCATATTTGGCTATTGCCGGTATTCCTTTTACAATTATTACCACAGTTATTATTAAAAAACTGGGAGAAGCACATACAAACCGCCTACACGTTGCACAAAAAATTGAATCGTGGTTTATTCTTCATGTAATCTACAACAAAAAACTCATGCTTATACTGCTACTATGCTCTTTAACCCTTCCTTACATAACTAAATTAAGTACTGCGTCTTCTATAACACTAATTTTGTTAACAGCAATCGGGCTTCCCTCTACCATGTATTTAGGGTTGCTGCAGGGTATGCACCTTTTCTCTGCATTTACGCTTGGTGTGTTTCTTGTTGCAATTTCGCGACTAATAGGAGCACTTTCGGTGTATATGCATATTGGAAATCTACAATGGATTTATGTTTCTCTCATTATCGGCGCCTTTATGCCAATAATTGTTGGCAAAAAACTTTTACCAAAAACTCGCATAGTTATAAACACACAGCATGGTCTTACTAAAATACTCATGAAGCCAACGGTAGTACTTACTAGCCTTTCTATGACCGGTGTTATTATGTTTAATAATATAGATGTTGCCTTTGTTAAAAGGTTTTATGAACCAGAAATGGTTGGCCTATATGGTAGCTGGAGTTTATTAGGAAAGCTTTTGGGCTACGTTGTTGCACCTATTAATATAGTGACACTTATCTTCTTCTCGGCGCAAGAAACAAAAGCGCAGCAAAGAAAAGTACTTTTTTTTATGGCCGCTGCGCTTACATTGAGCGGAATGGTTATGGGTATGTTGTATGTTCAGTACCCACACCAGGTTATTGATTTTGTTTTTTCATCTAGCTTTTATGCAATAGAGCCATATCTTGGGCATGCTGCATTTTTTGGAATGTCATATTCTATTGCAACTCTTATTAATAATTACTTTATTAGTAAGGGAGATAAAAAGTCATTGGGTATACTTTTTTTTTACTAGCATATATGCTATTGCACTTATTTTTTATGGTTCTTTCTTTTTGATGCAATTTATGAAGATCAATGTTATTATTTCATACGTTTATGGCTAGTTTTTATATAATACTTTTTATTGCATTTCCCAAAGGCAATGACAAAAAAATAGCGCAACACACACATTTTGTAACTCTTATTGTGCCTACGTATAAACAAAGGGCTATTGTAAGTAATATTAGAGCACTCAAAAAGGTTGCCGATAATATTAAATATGATTACGAAATAATTGTTGTTATCGATGGAAAGGTAGATAACACTTTTCAAAAAATTGCAAAAGGCAAAAATACCAAAAACCCGCGTTATTCAGTATCGTACCAATCACGGCAAAAGTTATGCTATTCGCGTAGGTATGCATAAAGCAAGAGGGGATTATGTTGTATTTATAGATGCAGGACTAGAAATTGACCCAAATGGAATTTCTATGTTGCTGGAGCATATGGAATGGTATGATGCAGATATTATAGTGGGGTCAAAAAGACACCCTGCTTCGCAGGTACACTACAACTGGTCACGTAAAATATTAAGTTATGGTTATTACTACATTGTAAAATTACTGTTTGGCTTGAATATAAAAGACACCCAAGCGGGTATAAAAATATATAGAAAACAAGTTCTTAGGGCAGTGCTACCACGGCTTGTTGAGAAAAGATTTGCAGGTGATTTAGAAATCTTGGTTGTTGCTAAAAAATATGGCTTTACACGCATTTATGAGGCTCCTATAAAACTAGATTACCATTTGGCAAAAATTACATCGGCAGCCACTATAAAGTCGATAGTCGGAATTTTTTTAGACACGTTGGCAATATTTTACCGTTCAAAAATTACTAAGTTTTACGACAACAGTCCTCCAAAAAGATTGATTTTGTCAAAGTCTCTTCAGACAAAAAGCTACTAACATGAACATATTGTGGTTTTCATGGAAAGATACGTCACACCCGGCAGCAGGAGGTGCTGAATATATTAGTAGTCAGATAGTAAAAGGATTAGTAAAAGAGGGACATAAGGTAATACTATTAACAAGCCGTTTTCCTGGTGCAAAGCAAAAAGAAACTCGAGATGGTTACAAAATTATTCGTGTTGGAAACCGCTACACTGTTTACTGGGAAGCATACAGGTATTATAAATCTCACTTAGAAAACTGGGCAGACGAAATTATTGAAGAGATAAATACTATTCCATTCATGACGCAATGGTATTCTAAAAAAAAGCGCACGCTTTTGATTTACCAACTCTGTCGAGAAATTTGGTTTTTATCAGCTGTGGTTTCCATTTAGTTTAGTTGGCTATCTTATTGAACCTATATATCTTTGGCTTTTACGCAACAACAAAGTTCTTACAGAGTCAGAAAGTACAAAGAAAGATTTGCAAAAGTATGGATTTTAGTAAAAAGTAACATTTCTATTTTCCCAATTTGTATTGACATCAATCCCCTAAAATCAATTGACCAAAAAAAGGGCATATAAGCAGTTTACGTTGCTTTCACTTGGAACAATTAGAAGGATGAAACGCACTCTCGATCAAGTAAGGGCCTTCGAACTTGCAAAAAAAAGAAATCCCAGAGCTAAGGATGAAAAATTGCAGGTAACGCTATAGGAAAATATGGAAAAAAGTCTACTCAATATTAATAAAAGCAAGTTTAAAGATGATATTGAGTATCTAGGAAGTGTATCAAAAAAACCAGAAAAATAAAGCTCATGAGAAAATCGCAACATATTGCTTGTATCATCTATAAAGGAAGGGTGGGGACTAAATTGGTTACAGAAGCTGCAAGTCAAGGCACACCATCCATCGTATATGATGTAGATGGGCTACGCGACGCCGTTAATTTTGGAAAAGCAGGATATCTAACTCAAGAAAACAATCCTGAAAGTTTAAAAAAAATCTATCATTTCCACTTATAAATTATATGCAAAACTCGATATAAATAAGGTTCAGCAATGGCATCGTCAATTCACGAGCAAAGAAACTACACAAATTGTAAACGGTATTTTGTTTAAAAATCCGGATTATGCTAAATAAGTTTCATTGCTTGGAGGAGCAAATTGATTGGTAAAGTCTTGATAATTGAACGTACCAAAGCTACAATATAGCATGCCTTCATCTGAAAATTCTCCACTTAACAGAAGTGTATATGCGGATGTATTAAGCGTGATGCAAGGATCGATATCTACTCCCAAAGAGGTAGTTTCATTTAAAAACCCAAATGAGCCAGTTCACGCTATCGTCCAACTTGTTCAAGAAGGTTCCGGTCTTATTGGTCTTGAAGATGTTGAGGATAACAAGGAATGGTCTGGGCTTTTCAATCATATCCTTCTCACAGCTAGAGTAGCATCATATCTCGGAAGAGAATTACAAAAGATAGGCGAGCACGTTGATGTCCACTTACTAAAGGCAGCTATTCTTTCATCTCATAGCGGTAGAAGGAAGTGGGACGAAAGCAATTGGTATAAAAAATGCAGTCCCTGATTACGAGTCTACACAAGGAAAAACTGATACAGACCTTACACTTGATTTACTTCGAAATGCCCAACTTCCAGAAGAACTAATTGAAACAGTCGAGGCTCATGCGATTGGAAATCCGTATCCATATGCAAAAATGAATACATGGGAAAAAAAGCTAGCATTGTACGCTGATTTTCGCGTATCCCAAGTTGTTACATCTCTTGATGAAAGATTTAATGATTTGCAAGAACGCGGTGTGACGATGGGCAGACTTACACAACAATGGATTGATGATACAAAAAAGTGGGCACAAAGTGTTGAGGATGAAATTTTTTTCAAAATTAAAAAAAATCAAGCCAGAATCGATTACAAATGACAACCCTCCAATGCCATTGTGGGAAGGCTATCTCCGAAGATTATATATTCAAGATGCAGAGGCTGGAATATTCAATAAGATTAGTAAATTTGAGGATGAGTTAAATAGGGCTGGTACAGAAGAAGAAAAAGTAAAGGCCAAGCTACGAATGGAAGCTGATTTTCCTGCACACACATGGTGGGGAAGGTATGTAAGAGAACTATTTTATGGTCGAAAAGAACCCCCCCAAAAGTCTAAAAATAAAAGTCTTGGTATATCTCGAGCTATCGAATACTATTCGAGAACAAAGAAATGATTTATCGTAGAGAATGAAGAGATAAATTTAACAATCCACTCGCTAGATTAGATAATTTGTCAATTTAATACAGAATCACTAAAAAAACAACAAGTTAACATGAAAGAAAAACCATTGGTTTCTATAATTATTCCCACAAGAAATAATAGAAGTAGACTAAAGCTTTTATTTAGACTACTCAACAAACAGTCGTATACAAACATCGAGTACATTGTTTCAGACGCACTATCCACCGATGGAACACGAGAAGTAGCAAAAAAAAAATGGGGCGCGTATTATAGATAACTATAAACTTCTTGCAGAACCTGGAGTAAGTGTTGGCATGCAATCTGCTACAGGAGATTTGATGATGGTTCTTGCTGTCGATAATTACTATTATCATCGCGATGATGTGAAAAAATAGTGAGTGTATTTCAAGATCCAAAAATATATGCTGCATTTCCAAAACATCAAAGTCGATCAAATTATACGCTGTATTCTAAGTACATAAATACTTTGACCGATCCCTTTAACCATTTTGTATACGGACCTGCCGCGAATGCTCGAACGTTTTATAAGATTTATAAAACTATCGAGCACAATGAATCATACGATGTATATGACTTTAAATCTTCGGAGATAAAACCAATTTTGGCATTTGCTCAGGGTTTTACAATAAGAAGAGGATATTCACGCAGCCTAAACCATTTAATGGATGATATTGTTCCAGTACTAAAGCTCATACAGCAAGATAAAAAAAAATTGCATATGTTCACTCTGTGGACCTTTACCACGACACCGTCAGTGATACAATGCACTTTTTGAATAAAATGGAGTGGGCTGCAACAAATGCTTTAAATAATACAAACTATGGCATTGCAAAAAGACAAAATACATTAACTCTAAAACAGTCAATTAAGAAATTAATTTTCCCAATCTATGCAGTTTCCGTCATATTTCCTACAATGTCCGCTCTGATATATACGATAAAAGAAAGAAAAACAATTTGGCTTTTTCATCCGGTAATAACATTCATAACAGGTTTTGCAATAATCAAAGTAATATTATTTAAGCTCTTTGGGTTTACACCGCCTGTTACTAGACTATAATGTAGTTATGAACTATAGAATAAGTCAGTTTGAAAAACATTCAGATCATAGAGGAGACCTAATAGTTTTTTTGAAAAACTCTGAACTTGGAAACAATTTTAAGCAGTTTGGACAAATATACTTTGTAACCTTCGAAAAGAAGGGTACCGTTCGAGGAAATCACTATCATAATAAATGGCATGAGTGGTTTGGTATTGTGGCAGGTGAAATTGAAGTTACCTTGGAGGACGTCAAAACTAAGGAGAAAGTATCGTTAATTCTTGACGCGAAGAAAAACAAGTATATGAGACTCGAAATTGGCCCTTATGTTGCTCATACATTTCGAAGTATTTCTGAGTATGCTGCACTTATTAATTATGCAGATAGCGAATGGTACTCGGATGATACCGTGCATTATAAAATAGACTAAAATGAAATCAAAATACTTTACTCACGAAAAAGCTCTTGTTGAAAGCAAAGCAATCGGTGAGGGAACTACCATATGGGCTTTTTGCCATGTTTTAGCAGGAGCTCAAATCGGAAAAAAACGTGAACATATGCGATCATTGTTTTATAGAGGGAGATGTTGTCATCGGTGACAATGCAACAATTAAATGCGGAGTATACCTTTGGAATGGAATTCTCATAGAAAATGGGGTATTCATTGGTCCTAATGCAACCTTCACAAATGATAAACTTCCAAGGAGTAAAAATCGAGATTATAAACAACATCAAACCATACTAAGAGAAGGTTGTTCAGTTGGTGCTAATGCAACTATTTTGCCGGGGATAACTATTGGTCAATATTCAATGGTTGGTGCGGGTAGTGTTGTCACAAAATCTGTTCCAGATTATGCTCTAGTTAGAGGAAACCAGGCCAAAATTGAAGGATACGTATGCGTCTGTGGAAATAAACTCTTGTTTACAACGAGTGAATTCACTTGTAGTTGTGACAGAAAAGTTCCAAAAAACTAATTTAGTTGTAAAACTTATCTCATGATTCCATTCATAGATTTTCAAAATCAATATAGCACTATTCACGAGGAAGTTAATGAGGCAATTCAAAGAGTCCTGCAATCCCAATTTTTTATACTTGGTCCAGAGACTGAGGCATTTGAAAAAGAACTGGCTGACTATCTTGGGTCAAAACATGTAGTTACAGTAAACTCGGGCACCGATGCTTTAATTTTTGCTCTTCGTATACTTGAAATTGGACCTGGAGATGAAGTAATTACACCCGCTAATAGCTTTATAGCGACTGCACTTGCAATAACGGAGGTTGGAGCAACACCAGTTTTTGTTGACATCAATCCAGATACCTATGAACTAGACATAGATCAAACTGAAAAAAAAATTAGTTCAAGAACAAAAGCCATACTGCCAGTACACCTATATGGTCTACCTGCAAACATAGTAGCAATATCAAAAAATTGCACAGGAACATAGCCTCTTTATAGTCGAGGACGCATGTCAAGCTATTGGATCTAGTATTAGAGGAAAGAAAGCTGGTACCTGGGGAGATATTGGAACTTTTAGTTTTTATCCAGGAAAAAATCTTGGCGCCTATGGTGATGGTGGAGCTATGTGTACAAATGATAGTAACCTATATGAAAAAATGAAGCTGATAAGAAACTATGGCCAAAAAATTAAGTATCATCATAATACATTTGGACTAAATTCACGCTTAGACGAAGTCCAAGCAGCAGTGTTACGAATCAAACTAAAGTATTTAGATGACTGGAACAAAAAAAGGAACAAGGTCGCCACTGCATACAAGAATCTTTTGAAAAACATTAAAACCCAGACCGTACCAGATGGTTATTTTTCCAATTATCACATATTTATAGTTGAACTAGATAATAGGGATGAAATAAAAAAAATCTTGGATTCAAAAAATATTCAGACACTCATACATTATCCTATACCTATTCACCTCCAAAAATGTTACGAGAGAATGGGACATAAGAAGGGGGATTTTCCAATTACTGAAACAGCATCAGAAAGAATCTTATCGCTCCCCATGTTTCCTAATCTCAGCTTGACTTCTATCAAAGAAATATCGAATTACATAATTGAAAGATCCTGAATGAAACCAGTTTTTTCAATATGTATTCTCACATACAATAGAAGCAAATTGCTGAATCGAGCGCTTGTGAGCTGCCTGCCTTTAATCAATAAAGAGCTTGAGATTGTTGTTATTGATAATGCAAGTACTGACGATACAAATATCTTGATGAAGGAGTGGTGCAAGAAAAATCCTAATATAAAATACATACGAAGAAAGATTAATATTGGTTTTTTCAACAACTTTATAGCAAGTTTTAAATATTGTAGAGGTAAATATGTTCTTTTTTGTGGAGATGATGATTTGTTTATTAGCGACAAAGTCATTAAATACTATCAAAAAGCCTTTAACAAAAACAATGTTGGCATTATTCGGTGTCGACAGATAAATATAAAAGACGATCACATTACTCAATTCTCTTCAACCCTCAACAATGGAAAAGTTGCACTGTACAAAGAGGGACTTGATGTTCTAAATCCATTTATATTTGATGCATTTAGTCTTACTGGACTGGCTTTTTTGAATAATTCAATACTGAGATCATCGTTAACAAAATCAGAATCTATGTATCCTCAAGTAGAGCTTTGTATGAAATTGATGGTGACATACAAAGCTGCTCAAATAGAAAAAATATTAGTTGCAATTCAAGGACATGATAACCAACTAAATGTACTGAGCTATTCCCTTGAAGGAAAAAAACAAACATATTAGATGATTTTTCTGAATATTTACGATATAGTCAGGTGATACGCTACAGAGCGCATTGTTCCAAAACGTATTTTTTT
>LMZU01000044.1 GCA_001567245.1 Microgenomates bacterium OLB23 | reverse complement strand
CTGAACACCCAATCCCAACCGGTATAGTTCGGATTCGACACGTGCTGCTTTTGGTAGGCCTCGTTCTCTAAGTCAACAGAATTACCAATCAATTCCCATCGATCAGTAACTTGATTGTACTGAAATCCAAGATAGCCATCTTCAAACTGCTCTGCATACACCAACTCATGTGTTCCTTCCCTTGAGTAGGTAGCGTCTTTTGATCCGTCAATATCTATAAATACTACTTGCCCGTCTGAGGATAATGTACCGTACTCTCTCTATGTTAAGCTGTGCAGAATTTGATACGGAAACGTTTCCGCACTTCGGTAGGTAATGTCGCTTAAATTCAGCTTGTCAAACCGACGTCTATAATCAACGTTAACAAAATTGCCATCGGTATTAGTCGCCGAATATATCGCAGCATGCTCCGCTTGAAATTCCGGATTTTCAAACTCAACAATCAGGCCACTCGGATCTTTTGAACTACAAGGATCACTTAGCGCATACTGGTACGCCTGCCACCCTTCATACTCCCCCCATAGCACATCCACACTCATAAACCTGCCATACTCCGGTTTGTAGAGGCGCACGCCGTAGTTGCCGAGGCCTGTTTCGTTGTCGGCTTCACGGCCAATGTAGCTGGTGCGCTGTCCACTGCCGGTAGTTGTTAGCACCGAGCCGAAAGGGGCGTAGGTGGTGTGTTGGAGGATTGCTCCTTGGTCGTTGACGGTGATGCGTGGTGACCCCAAGTGGTCGGCGATAACGTATTCCTTTGTCCCGTTGGGCCTGAGTATTACGCGGGTGTTTGCCGGACCGTAGCTGTTGTACTCCACGGGCCACATCCACACAGACGGCTGACCGCAGAATGCGCCTTCGATTCCGTTATACGTAGCCAGTTGCTTGGTGTCTGCACCAAGCAAGGTGTACGTCCATGCAAGTCCGTCACGCACTACATTACCCGACGTAATCTCTTGTCGCTTCTGCTCTCTCTCTTGCATCGGGTTAAACCTGTAACGCCACACATCAGCAGGCATGGTTGTAGCATCTGGCTCGCAGCCTGGTCCGCCGCCTTCGGCAACAGCATCGGTACGCACAGTAAACTGTTCAAGCAGGTTGAATGCATTCCACGCATACTCTTCGATTCGCTGGAATGCCAAGCCCCCTTCCACCCCATCGCGCTTACGATAGACCATGGCGCCGTCGGGATCGTAGGAGATGAGAAACGGAGCGAAGATGTGGTGGCGTGCAACCATGACCTAATTTAATACATAATTGTGCTGGTTGTGAATGATGTGGGCGAATATTCATTCGCAACCAAAGACTTTGCATTAGAGAATTTCGCCCATGCCCAGAACTACGACAGAGGTTCCTCAACATGAATCTGATTTCAGACTTCCCGAGCCCCTTTCAAAAGGCGCATTATTCACAGACCAAACCACCCCGTTGCTACGTATTACGAAAGCTACGTAGTAGTGGTGTAGGTTGGTGGGCTACATGATAGTTCTTGGCCGGATTAGAAAGGTTATCGCTAGGGACAATCGGTATCCATACAGCCACGAATGGAGAATCCAAAGGGTGTACGCGTTATAATGAATTTGTGCTTTGTGAATGTGTACAAAAGCTCGATTAAACCTTGGCGCGTTTGTCTGTTTGCAACTATGTAGCAATCGTCTGTAAGAAAGGTTTTGGCTACTTCTATTGGTATTGGTATAGCAATGGAATCCACCTGAACATGAGAAAGACCGCCTAGGCAATGCAGCTTGAATATTGGGTCAGTCTGATCAAGGAATACAACTTCATCTTTAACAATGAGTCCGTACACAGAGTCTACACGGCTTTGTGTCCACCCGCCACTTCGTTGGAGCATGGAGAGAACTATCCTATCGAGACCAGCTAGCAGGAGTACTGTATCCTTACCCCAAGTTGCCTTCACAACAAGTTGCGGACCATGATCTCCAACATTTGCTCGCAAGTAGTCAACAAATGCCGAATCGCGTAGTCCTCGATCGCAGGCTGCACTCTTTGAAATAAAATTTTGAATTTCTCCAGGAATACTACTACTGGTAACGATTATTATACCAAGACCAAAGCAGACAAAAGCGCGGGCGTTCATTGCCGTGGAACCCACCATGGCACAACATCTTGCCAATTATATGGTACGCCTCCATAATCAAGTCTCATCGGCATACCGAGAATAGATCGTACTGTATTCTCGCCCATAAGACCTTGTCGCTCGGAATCATATTCTCTAGTTCCGGTTACCTGGTGGAATGCATGTCTGATTTCATGTCCAAAAAGTGCCAATTTCTCGTTATTGCTACGACCATAATCATTTGTATGAATTGTCAGTCTTGCATCTGTACCAACACGTTCATATGTGGACAGATAAATTCCATACGCAGGTCCTTCTTCGATATCCGGTTTAACACCAGAGTTTTCACCAGACCGAGCTACACCAATTGTAGTAACATGATCGGATTGCATCAACGTGCGAATGTCCGATGCGGCGTCACCACCAAGTGCCGTCAGATCCATGAGTACTCGCAGCGTGCTCTGCAAGAACTCGTCGGTACCCTCATATACATTACCTTTTGTGTCTAACAGGTTAGTACCATCAAACCTGTATGTCGTAGATCCATTACCACTTTCAATAATAACCACCTTGCCACTTCGATCTGTGAACACAGTGGGTGAGTTTAATCCATACTGATACGGCTGCCACCCTTCATACTCCCCCCACAGCACATCCACACTCATAAACCTGCCGTACTCCGGTTCGTAGAGGCGCACACCGTAGTTGCCGAGACCTGTTTCGTTGTCGGCTTCAAGGCCGATGTAGCCGGTGCGCTGCCCTGTGCCGGTAGTTGTTAGCACCGAGCCGAAGGGGGCGTAGGTGGTGTGTTGGAGGATTGCACCTTGGTCGTTGACGGTGATGCGTGGTGACCCCAAGTGGTCGGCGATAACGTATTCTTTTGTTCCGTTGGGCCTAAGTATTACGCGGGTGTTTGCAGGACCGTAGCTGTTGTACTCCACTGGCCACATCCACACAGCCTCCTGACCGCAGAATGTTCCTTCGATTCCGTTGTACGTAGCTAATTGCTTGGTGTCTGCGCCAAGCAACGTGTACGTCCATGCAAGTCCGTCACGCACTACATTACCCGACGTAATCTCTTGCCGCTTCTGCTCTCTCTCCTGCATCGGGTTAAACCTGTAACGCCACACATCAGCAGGCATGGTTGTAGCATCCGGCTCGCAGCCTGGTCCGCCACCTTCGGCAACAGCATCGGTACGCACAGTAAACTGCTCAAGAAGGTTGAATGCATTCCACGCATACTCTTCGATTCGCTGGAATGCCAAGCCCCCTTCCACCCCATCGCGCTTGCGATAGACCATGG
>LMZU01000043.1 GCA_001567245.1 Microgenomates bacterium OLB23 | reverse complement strand
CATATTTTTCTTTAGAAAGTCGTACAATTTTTTCTCGATTATCGTTTTTGAGGCTTGGGGGGGGGGAGGGTACGCGCAGGGAACGGCTGAGAGGTTTGGCCATCAACTGACAGTTTTAGCACAATTTCGTATTTACCCAGCGATACCAGGTCTTTATCTGAATATATGCCACCAAACTCTTTAGAAAGCGGGTCTGCGTCGCGGGCGCCGACAAGGAAGGATACAAGTGTGCCCGCGTTGCCAAATATTGCGCGACTCACGTCTTCGTCGAGTTGATCAATATATTGGTTGGCAAGCGTTAGCGCAAGGCGATATTTGCGAGCTTCTGAGAGAATTTTAATAAATGAGCTCGTGGCAAAGTTTTGGAACTCATCCACATACAAGAAGAAGTCTTGGCGCTCTTCTTCTTTTTTGAATGCGCGATTCATGGCTGCAAGTTGCAGCTGTGTAATAAACATTGCACCCAAAAGAGCTGCGTTATCTTCACCTAGCTTACCCTGAGACAGGTTTAAAAGCAGTATTTTGCGTTCATCCATAATTTCTGCTAGGTCTATGGTAGATTTTGGGTTTCCAATTATGTTGCGAATCATTGGCGCTGTTACAAACTGTCCAATTTTGTTTTGCAGTGGAGAAACAGCCTCAGCTTTCATGCGATCTGGCATTTTATCAAACTCTTTCTTCCAGAATGCCATAACCACCGGATCGCGCACGTCTTCGAGCGCACGGGCACGGTACTTATCGTCTGCAAGAATGCGCAGCGCATCGGGGAGTGTTGCATTGGGAATATCGAGTAAGGTGAGCACAAGATTGCGTAAAATGTACTCAAGACGAGGCCCCCAGCTTACATCTCCATATAGTTTATAAAAAATCGAAACAATACCAGATGCTACCAAATGTTTTTGTTCAGGGTTAGGCACCTGCAAAATGTTCAAGTGGAAGGGGCGTTCAAGGTCAAATGGTTCCAGGTAGACAATGTCATTTATGCGGCGCTTAGGCACATAATCGAGCACAGCCTCTGTGAGGTCGCCGTGAGGGTCGATAATACCAATGCCTCTATCACGGCGAATATCATCTATTGCCATATTGGCAATTAATGTAGACTTACCTGTACCTGTTTTACCAATAATGTATACGTGTTTGCGTCGGTCATAGGTTTTAATACCAAAAATCTGATCTTGGTTTTTGTACTCAGTGCGGGCAAAAAAGTTAACGTCTTTTTTTTTCTTCTTCTGTAAGACTTTCGGGAATAGGGATGTTTTCTGGTGGTTCGCCGGCAAGTGTTTTGCCCCATGCAATATTTTTAACACCGGCGAGCATTATGCCTGGCGGGTGCCATAGGGTAGTAAGCTCGGCTGAGTTCATAATTTGACTACGATGCTCAAAAAAGTTGGTCGAGCGCTCCTTGACGCGTATTACAAACGACTTTTTATCGCTTGGCTTTTTGAGCTTAAACTGGTTGCCTTCGCCAGCGGCGAAGGCTCCGAAAGTTCCAATGAGATGGTCCATAAAGGTTGCTGCCTCTGGGCCTTCAGAACCCACTAGAATGCGCACCAATGCTTTACCGCCCTGATAGGCGGTTTTTTGCCCAATAAGCGCTCTTCCGGGCACTACAGCGGGCTTTTCACCCTCTACAGTGCTTGGAGCAGGGTTTGCCAGCTTGTTTGCGGCTTTTTGCCATGGAAAGGTTGCCGGTGTTGTGAGAATTTGAATAACAGCACGTTGATTTGTTGATCCCTTAGCTAAAAATCCAACTAATGAGGCCAATGGATCTACCCCTTTAAACTCGGCGAATGTTTTTATGGGCAAATAGAAGCTGCCGGTTAACACTGCCTCACCGGTTGCAATATATGGAGATTTGAGTACAAGATCAAGCGGATCTTTGGTTTTAACAATGGCAGAAGATGGAAACGACGACGCCACCAAGCTTTTTACAAAAGTCTCTTTTGCAGTTGGCGTCGCGATATAAAAATATATTCGCTGGCCCAGAAGGTATATTTCAAAACTGTAGCCTACTTGCTTTTTTAAAATAACCTTATACCACTTTGTGGAAGAGGGTAGCAGCGACGAAAAAATCTGCGTTGTTGCTTCTATAGGAGTTTCATCCTCCTTAGGAGTTCGAATTTGCAAATACGAAAGGCCGGACATATTGACTTAGTATACAGGCAGGCCCAAGGCATGTACAAGCCCTGGGATTTTTTTTGTTTAGCGCATTCTGCGTAGTTTAAGACCTGCAAGCGCAGAACCCGCAGCCGAAATCATGATGAGCACACCATGTTCTGGTCCTGTTTTAGGAATATCTGTAGGCGGGTTTACACTGGTGACTGATTTTTCTATACAAAATTGCGCAGTGTCTTCATCGGCTACACGATCGTTAGATGCGCGCACCTTGTTATAGGTACACACAACACCTTTATCTGCAGGGAGTTGGTTTTGAGGCATTATACGAGCCTTAAACACATATACTTTTTCTTCACCAGGTTGCAGTGTTCCCACATTCAGCACAATATCCTTTCCTTCAAACGAACCTGGATTCTCAAAAAGCTCCACATAGTGGGGGGCATAATCACGAATTACCACGTTGTTTAGTTGTACCTTTGAGGTATTTTTTACTTTAATTTCAAAGAAAACATACTCTTGTGGAGCAAAGCGGCGATCACCACTGGTGAGGTTATCTACATAAGTATATTCAACCTGTCCACCTTTTGTAGCTGTATGTGGAAGGCCAACTTTTTTATCAATAGAAATACCAAGGGCAGGTTTTTTACCTTCGTAAGGGCCGTATTGACCAGCATAAGCCTGGCCTGTGCAAGCCAAAAAAATAACCAAAATCAATGCAAAAAGACTGAGGTTTTTCATATGAGGGAGAATTATACTATAAGATTTATTCGTTGTCAACTATAGGACATATTTGCTTGCGAAGTTGACTTTGTTGAGCAGGGGGCAGTTCTTCGATTTTCTCCACAATGGGTTTAAGGGCGGTGTCGTATATAATTTTATTGGTGGTGTCTTCGACTTGTTTTTTTCCTTCCATAACCACGTTTTCTGTTGTTGCCTCTAGCTCTGTGCGAAGAAATTCTGCGGTGTCTTGTACTCTATTTACACCCTCAGCAATATTTTTTGCGAGCTCTTGATCTTGTACTTTTGCCTGCTGTATAGTTTGAGCCCCCAGCGTTTGTGCCGCACTGCTGTCTTGTGGGGGCTCTTTTTGTGTCTACAAGCAAGAATGCGAGGAGTATGCTGCATGCAACGAGCGCCAAAAAGATTATTTTTGCCACTGCTTGTTGGTGGCGCTGCTCGTCTTTTTTCTTTGGTGGGGAAGATGCGCTTTTAACATATACTATTATTGTATAATATCTGAATGCCCGAATGGCTCAGTGGCAGAGCGTCTTCTTGGTAAGAAGAAGGTCGAGAGTTCGATTCTCTCTTCGGGCTCACTAATTGTGCTCACTGCCAAAAGAAACTCTGAAAGAATCTTCCAAATATAGTACGCCCTTGTGATGCTGTTTGTGTGCGACTACCAGCGCTGGGTGTAGGCGTTGCAGTGGGGAGAGGGGTTGCTAGGGGTGTTGGGGTGGCGGCGGCTGTTGGGGTGGGTGGTAGCTTTTGCGCCGCCCGGGGGCAGGGACAAGAGTATTGTCTGCAGGAAAGAGGTTGAGCAGGTGAAAGTATCGCATGCGCACCACATTAAGATCATAGGAATGCTCAGAAGCGCGTGCGCCATGAGCAATATATACAAATAAGAACAGGCCTGCTAAGAATACTACAATAGATCGCATCTGCATAGAAAAGTTATACCATTTCTTCGGGTTCTTCGTCTGCGTAATCTTCAGAGTTTTTTGGTGACATAATTTGTGCACGTTGGTGGCGAATGTACATAACCAATACAGCTGCAACAACAACAAATAGAATAATAAGCACAATGAGCATGGTGGTGGGTGACTGACCAGTTGCCTGAGCAAGGTTCTCAAGCGGAGAGCCGGCATTCATGGTTTCTTTGCTGCCATACTTTGCGGTGCCACCACTATTTTGACCCTCTTGGCTGTTGTTTTGGTCGTTTTGAGCTTTGTTTTTATTCTTAACATATGCACCCGGGTCTACTTGAACGCCGTTTTTTGTGCCCTTCATGGGGTGAATAAGTTGTGTGTCATGGTACTCTTTATTTTTTTTGACAAACTGAGGTATTGTAACTTTAATTGTATTTGCAGGGGCTGGTATAACATTTGCCGGGCTGTATTCTATGTGGTAGGGAAGAATAGGCAGGAACTTAGGGCTAATGGAATAGAATGCTTTATCATCGGCCTTTGTTTCGTAATACACAACATTGCTGGTGTCGAGCACTACGCGTACTGTAGCCATTGGCATAAGCCGGCCGGCAGCATCGTATGCATACCCTTCAAGGTATCGGGCAATAGGGTCAAAAATACGCTCAACTGTTTTTGGATTTGTAGGAATGGTTGGGTTTTGTTCTCGAAGATCTACCTCGGTAAGAACAAGTTTAAGCTGTTGTGATGGGTCTATAGAGCCATTATCTATAAAAAAGCTAAAGCCACCAAATTTGTCGGCGTTTTGCTGTGCAATAGACACGTTGCCCTGCATAACATTGACTTGTGTAAGTGGCCATGATGCGCGTCCTTCTATGCGTGTTTGTTCACCAAGCTGCAAGTGACTAAAGCCCATAAGCTTAAGAATTGGCTGCAGGCCAGACAGTACAGGAATATCGCGCTGTTCTGGTTTATTTATGGTTTCTACAATGGGGTCACCGTACTTATAAATATTGGTGTACGCTAAGGCTGCATTAGGGTGAACCTTGGTGAGGTCGGCGTTGACAAGGCTTGCGGTAAGGTAGCTGGTACCAGGCTCAATATTAAAGTTAAACATGCCATCTTCGCGTGTTACAACTGGGTTGCGCACCCCTGGCATTTTGTATAGAGCCTTTGAAGCATAATCAAAGAGTGTTACCACTGCCCCGGGAACTGGTTTAAGGCTGTCAGCATTAAATATGCGCCCGAAGGGTCGTTGCGCACCGACACACAGGCAGCCGGCTCGCCTTGGGTACGGAAGGTGGCATAGGTAAGGCTGTCGGTATCTCTAGATCCTGCAGCAACATTTTCATCGTCTTTACCAACTACCGATGGGGTTGTTTGCGCAACAAAAAAGCAGGATACGTTGCGAACCTCAGCTGTCATAATTTTAACAGTTACATTAAGTGTGCCATCTGCGGTTGTCATTTGGCCAGATGAACCTGGTGCAAACTGCATTTCCCATCGTGCACGAGGTGTACCGAACAAATCTACCACAGGAGGCTTAGACATAAGGTCGAGTGTGTCTTCTCCCATGCAAAATTGCTTGTCGACTGCAGTGTTGCCCGATGTAAAGAGTTGGCCTTTTGTTGGATCGTCGTAGCCACACACAGTATGCCACTGAATTGGCAGGTTGTTTACAGGGTCTACTTTAGGTAAATCTGTTGCCGAAAGTCGTAAGGTGTTATTGCCGCCATTATCTGTGCTGATGACAGTAACAGAAGGGCATACCCATATGGAATTTTCACACGCAGGTGCCTGCGTAGTACGTTCTTGAGCATAAAGAGGGGTTGCTAACAGGCTTACACCAAGCAGTGCATAGACAAAAAACCAAACAAAAAAGAAGCCGCTCTTTTAGAAATATGCATATATTACAAAGTAATAATTAAGAAGAAGAAAGTCAAGAAGCATTTGTGTTATTGAGCAGGGAAGAGTGTTCCTAGCTCAAGAGCGTCGAAGCTTGTGCGTGGAGCAGGGGATAGTTGAGGTTCTTCGAGTAAGTCTAAAGCATGTGTGCCTTTTATGATAAAAAAGTATCGCGAAAAGTTTTTTGGCGCAGGAGAAATAGATACGGGGAGGTATTTGTCGAGTATGGCGCGCGGCAGGAGTATAACTTTTACATAGGGCTGCGAAAGCGTGTCGCTTTCGCGCTTAATCTCTCCGAGCAGGTCACTGGTTTGTGTGGGGGTAAGTTTAAGTTGTGGTGCAATGGTTGCAGTAAATACATCTAACAATTGCTCTTTACGCACTACATACCCGGTTTCTTTAAATGAGTCTTGTGTTAGTGCATTGGTAAGCGCCTTTTTGTTGTATTCCCAGTAAATACGATCGCTCGTGGTGTTATTGGCAAAACGCATGCCGCCATTAGCCGCAGTAGTAAAGCTCCATAGTTGTGGTTGCTGCGGAGCAGGTTGTGCAAATGAAATGCCGCCAACAGGATTAATAGATACGGTTATGTTTTGAGGTGTGGAGCTGTTTATATAAAGCGATGGTGAACCAGTTGTTAAATATTTACACGCTACAATACTGCCTGATAATCCGCTCGGAAGAGGGCATACATCGCGAGAGCCAATTTGACACTTTATTGCCCTCGAAACACGGAATTGAAGATATTCTGAGCGCACACTTGCCGGAATGTCTTCACCACTGCCAAGCGCTCCAGCAACTTGCTGGCTGGTTGTTACTGCAATCCACCATTCTCTTTGCACAAGGGCACCTTTGAGCTGTCCTGGGGTACCAAGTCTTCTGTTGCCAGCACTGCGCTCGTTTCTGTCAATCCAGGCAATATACACACCGTCAGAAATTTCGAGCGCATTGGTAAATTGGTCTTTTACTGGGCAAGAAGACTCACTTTGTGGCTCTCCTTGTACAGTAAAGTTTTTATATTGCAGTGTGTCGCCGCGTGAGGCAGCATCTATAACTGTGGGGTTTGGATTTGGCAGGGTGTTTTGTGCAATTGTAGCACCGAGTACGGCGGGTTTAGCGCAGCGGCTGTCTGCGACAGCCGCAGCTGACTCTACAAATAATCCATCATAGCCACTTTCTAAGCGCCCCTGCGATCGAGAAAGCCAAACCGGGCATAGGTATTCTTGTTTTACGCCTGGAATAACAGGGTAGGCAAGCATAAAGTCGCTTACCTGCACCGATTCTGAAGATGCAGTGTTATTAATATATACGTTGCGTAAGTCGGTAAAACCGGTGCCTTGCGGGGCGGCAAATGCAAATTGTTTTTGATCATTTTTTTAAACGATCAAACCCGCCTTCTGGTGAAATAATTTGACTTGCAGGAATTTCTATTTCTGCAAGCAGCGGCATTATATTAGAGCTAAATGCCATGATATTTCCGGTTAGTGTATCTTGTTGAACAGTTATGGTGTTAAAGTCGTTTGGACGCATAGACATGGTGCCGGTGTTGTCGTCTGTAATATCTCCATCAGATGCACCGGGCAGTGAGCCTAATGTAACGCTATTAAGTGCCTCTGCAACCGGAAGGTTGAGAATACCAAAATAATTAATAATTGGGGCACCAACAGAGTCCCATTCGCAATGAATGTCTATGTGAGTAGTGCGGGGTACCGATTTTTTTGAATATGTTGCTGTTGCTTTAAGGCATGATTGCGTATAGCCGAGCGAGCGGGCAAGGGCCAGGGCTTGTTGCTTTGCATCACCAGTACCCGAAGACACAATGCCGTTTTGGGCAGAGAACATCATTGTGCCAGTTTTATTATTCACCGCAAGAAAAAGCTTGTGTTTTAAATCGAATATTTGTGTAAGACCATCACCATTTTTTTCGACAACAACATCATTGCTATTAAGCGAGCTAAAGCCAAGAACTTGCGCCATGTTTTGAATATCTGTTTCCGAATATGCTGTCTTGTAGCGATATATTCGCACAGACTCTGGAGACTGTGGCAGTTGCGTGTTTAAAACATATTCTCGTACTGCAACTTTGGGCAGTGGCATTGCTTCTTCTTTTACTTTTTTCACCAGTTCTTCTTGGTCTTGAGGTGGTATAACTGTGCCGCTTGTTATGTTTTGGCCACCTCGAGAGCCACCCTGTATGGGTTGTTGTGGAGAAACCTGGTCTGTTGAAGTTGTTTCATCGGTGTTTTGTGTGCGTCGGTTGCTGCGACCGGTTATACCAGAGACAACTCTATCTATAAGTGATTGTGGTTTTTCAGCATAATCTCTTTCGAAATTTCCCGACTTAATGTCGGTGCGAAGCTGATCTACGTTTTGTACTGTTGTTTGCTGTGCAAGCAAGGCAAAGATGATAGCAGTTACCAAAGCAAAAAAAACAACCGCTATAACCGCAAAGTATTTTTTTTTCTGTGAGTGCACGTAATTTTTCGGGCAACGCATCCATTATAAAGTTATACTTGGTGGGTGCTAAGAATGTCAAGCTGATTATATGCGTGATAGCCCACAATTGCGGCAGACACAATAACATTCAACGATATATTAATGCCATACATGGGTATTTCTAAAATACTGTCGCATTGGTAAAGAACCTCTGCCGAAACGCCGGTGGTTTCGTTGCCAACTATGAGTGCGAGCGGGGCAGAGTAGGTATGTGTGTAATAGGGGCGCGAGCGTGCATGCTGTTCAATTGCAGCTACTTGTATGTTTGAGTACTGGGTGCGCAGCAGGTTAATGGCGTCTATTGTGTTTTTACAATATTCCCAGGGTACTACTTTGTATGTGCCAATAGAGGCCTTTTTAATGCGGTGATTAGGTGGTGTTTCAGAGTCTCCACAAATATATAGTTTTTCAATGGCAAGACCATCGGCAAGGCGAAAGAGCCCACCTATATTATATGTGTCGTAAATATTGTCGAGAATAAAGAACACAGGATGGCGGGGAATGGTGGGCGTGGCGATAGCTTCGTCAAGATCACGAAGGGCCTTTGCATCAAGCTTATTCATGAATATATTATAGCAGAAGACCAGGTCTTGATCGAGACCTGGTCTTGTATTAATATGAAAGTATTCATGAAGAAATCGGTTCGCATGCTGACTGTTTTTGCTGTGGTGGCAAGTGTATTCTTGTCTGTATTTGCACCGCTTGTTGCTGCCCAGTTTTATCCCCAGCCGGGTTCACCTTTATCTGATCCGACGCAATTTGTAGAGCCCGAACCGTGCGCAAGTGGACAAGGAAACAAACCCTCAAGTGCGCGACAAGGATCGTATTGTCCAAACCTTGCCTCAGCCTGTATTATCGATCCAGAACTGCCACCAGATCAAAAAAAAGCAATAGAAGATAGATGTAAAAAGGAATCAGAACAATATGCGGCCAGCTGTGCAAAAAACTATTCAGAGTGGCTGGCCGACAAAAATCAAAACTTTTGGGTTGAAGACCCAGAAATAACCGCCCTGGGCAAGGGAGGCGAACGATCACGACAATTTTTGTTGTGGGTACTTACCAGAACCTCCATTGACGATCACCCCACAATACTTGAGGTATGGAAGCTGTCACAAAATGTTGCGCTTTTCTTTATATTAATTGTAGCGCTCATTATGGGGCTTGGCATTATTATTGGTAGACAGAACAATCTTAATCTTGGCATAGAGGTTACTCCGCTCGTTATTCGACTTGCCATTTTAATTATATTTGTTATGTTTTCGGCTCAAATTGTTTTGCTTATTATTAAACTCTCCGACATTATTATGGAATTCTTTATACGCACGCTTGGAGTGCGTGAGCTGTTTAACATTTTTTTTTGTTGACTTTTCGAAGGGTGATGTAATGAAGGTTAGTGAACAGGCCTATAAAGAATTTATTGGCTGCACCAACTGGAATGCCGAGAATTTTGAGATGGTGCGTACCTCAAAATTCTTGGTCAAATTTACCAACATGACCTACTACTTTTTGGGCATCATGATGGTGCTACGCAAAGTTGTATTGTGGTTTTTGCTTATTGTCTCGCCATTTTTAGCCATTCTTGCTCCTTGGGTTTTTATACGCAATATTGGCTGGATATGGGTTGGTGTGTTCTTTCAGTGGGTTTTTTATGGTCCATTATTTGCGCTCTTTTTGGGTTCACTTGCAAAAAATATGGAATTCATCATCGCACATACCTTATATTTTTGATTTTTCACGTACTCATAATATGTCTCAGGCTGTGTATCCTACATCAATTAATATTCTGTATGGTGGTCCGGCGCAGACACTTGGCATTTGGAACAGCTCAAATTATGTAGATACCTTTGCAGAATATGTTATTGCACTCATCATGTTGTGGACGGTGCTCATATTGCCATGGTGGCTGCTGCGTATATTTAGAGACTACTGTTGTGATGGCATTTATGCGATGAAGAATATTCTGCTTTCTATGTACGATACTTTGCGTAATCCTCCCAATGGCCCAACACCAGGGCCTGTGCCGGTACCAACGGGTACCGCGGGCCTTGCTATGAAGTTGCCAAAAGATGTTGAGGTTAAGGCCCGCATACGCCTTGATACGGTGCAAGATATTAAAGCAGCTCGTACAGAAACAATTATTCAGTCAATT
Source organism: Microgenomates bacterium OLB23 (assembly GCA_001567245.1). Taxonomy (GTDB): domain Bacteria; phylum Patescibacteriota; class Microgenomatia; order UBA1406; family HO2-37-13b; genus OLB23. The sequence continues at coordinate 2,625 of LMZU01000043.1, read as the reverse complement.
AATATGAAGGCCTCTAATCTTGCACAGGTTGCGCGCCTAGAAACCAACAAAGCCGAGAACTCTGCGGTGCGCAGCAATCTTGACAAGATTCAAAATCCATTTAAAGCAGAAACCCCAACAGAACGTCAAAAGCTTATGAATATGCGCGACGAAATTCAAAGTCGAGCCATACGCGGAGATCAGGATGCAAAAAATTTGGCCTCGGTTACTTCTAAGTCGGTCGCGCAGCAGCAGGCTGCCAAACAGCGCCTGCTGCAGTCTATGCCGCGCATGGTGCCCGTTATTCAGAACATAGCCATAAAGTTTAGTCTGCCTAAAGAAAAAACCCGCGACATTATTAGCAAAATTTTTAGCAATATCGCTATAGATCAACGCTACGTACAAACAATAGCACAAGAAACACACCTTACTCCTGCTAAAACACAACAGGTGCTGCAAACAGTGAGTACACCTGACTTAATAGATAAGCCAACTGCAGAAATGGTGCAAAAAACTGCCGAAGCAACAGGACTTAAAGAAGAGCAGATAAAGCTTGTTATTTCTAAGACAGCGGTTATTGTAAAAACGGCGCCGGCAGTTACACAGCAGGTTGCACAACAAGAGCAGGTTGCACAAGACACCGTTAAGAACATCGCTCAAACACAGCTAGAGGTAGCCACTGCGCCAGAAAAACATATAGAGCAGCATATTCCTGCCTCTAAAAAGGTTTCTATTGAAGATTATGAAGAGGTTAAAAAAATGTGGATTGCGCAATACGAAAGCGGTGAAATTCCGGTCACAGAAAACATTACCTCTCGCAATCAGTGGGTTGAGCAAGATATTGTTAAGATAAGCAATCTATTAAACAAAATTATGTCTCCCGACACTAAGCTGCAAGAGCAGGGGCTCGATGAAGTTGGATTTATTCTTCCTATTTTTATGATTAATAACCTTTCGGGTGAAGAACTTTTGGTGTATCTTAAAGCAAAAGCCGAGGCTGCAAAGCAGGTACAAAGAGATATAGAAAAAGAAACAGAGATTCGTAACAAGGTTAAGTCAGAAGAAGAATTTATAGATATCGAGGCTCCAAAACAGCAAGAAGCTGCCAAAGAACAAACACTACAAGAAGAGCTCCCCATTGAGAGTGAAGAAGTTAAACCTGCCCAAGGTGGGGAAGTGCTTGACCCTCAAATTGCTAATATTCAAAAGAAGCTACTTCAAGAAGAAGACCAGCAGCAATAACACGATGATGATTTTCTTAAGCGATACGCTTGGGGTATTTTGTAAGTTGTGTGGGGTTATGGTCTTCGTCGATGTAAATCGTATCTTCGATACGTATGCCAAATTTATTATCAATGTAAGTGCCTGGTTCTATAGTTACTACATGTCCAGGCACAATGGTGTCTTTAGAATGCGAGCTGATATAGGGCTTTTCATGTACGTCGATGCCGATGCCATGGCCGGTTGCATGTGCATGGGGAGTAATGCCGACTTTTTTTAACTCTTCCCGGCAGTATGTATCTACTTCACAATACTTCTTACAAGTGCCGAGTTGTTGTATGGTTTGTTCTTGTATCTTCAACATGTTTGTGTAAGAGTTCATGAAAATTGTTGATGGTTTACCCACAACGAACATGCGCGATATGTCTGAGCAATAGTTATTTACGCGTGCCCCGACATCTATGAGCGCGATGGCATTATGGCCAATACGTTTTTTGCCATCGCGCAGCGTGTTAAAGTGGGGCACTGCAGCGTGTTCGTTTACTGCGACAATCGGGTCAAACGCACTTGAGTAGCCCCGTTGTCGCAGCCAAGAATCTATGTGCCATGCAACTTCGTACTCTGTTTTGCCCGGCTGTAACATTTTTTTGTACGTCGGCAAGGCACTCATCAATAACGTTGCACGCTTTTTGTATTGCGGCAATTTCTTTTTTGCTTTTAATTGCTCGCAGCTTGGCTACTTCTTCTACCGTAGGCTTCAGTTTTACACCCAACTTTTTTTCTTAGCAATTTCATTTCATTAACTGTCAGGTTATCTGCCTCATAATAGAGTTCATTATGGTTTTTTAAGGCAAGTATTTTTTGAATGCGCACTGAGAGAGGGTGGGTAGCCGAGATTTCTTGTGTAGTAATATTTGGTTTTTTCGTTGAGTTCAGCACATCGCTGTAGCGCGCATCGGTAAAAAAGAATATCTCGTCTTCAATTGCTAGTGCCCAGCCATCACGCGATTCAATAGAAATTCCCGTGAGATGCAAAATGTTTGTAGGGTTTGAGATGAGTAGGGGGTATCGCATTGTCCTATTATATACTGTCCGAGAATTCGCAACTTTATACTGGTAAAGTGGAATACTCAAATTAGCCTCATATTCTTTATGTCACTTTACCACTCTAAAGTGCAATAGAAAGGAAGAGATGTAGGTTCATAATTCTATTTTCACTTTATCACTTTAAAGTCGCGAATTTTGGAAGTGGTTATCTACAAGTTCAAATAGATAAGTTGTTGCCCTTTCCGTCGCAGCTGCGCGTAAAGCTGGCGCACTCGCATGATCTCGACATATGAGACCAAGCACCGCTTGACATGCTGTCTATTCTCCTTGGGCTTAACAGACACGACCCGGCTTTTGTAGCGGCTGTTATACCAAGTA
>LMZU01000042.1 GCA_001567245.1 Microgenomates bacterium OLB23 | reverse complement strand
ATACACCTCCCACTCGCCAAAGTAACATGTAGATTCTCTCTGTGCGCCTCTTAACAAATCTTTAACTTCCTTAAATTCTTCTCTTCCCATGTCGTCTTTAGAAATAACTAAGAGATCGTTTTTTTGCGTCACTACCCAACAATCTGCCAAGCAATTCGTCTACACGATAATAATGTGCCACTGGTTTTTCTGAGTAATATATAAATGCTGGAGAACCACCATAAATAAACGAAGAAAATGTTTGCAGCTGTGCCGCTTCTACAACATTTCTGTTTCGGCGCTCTTGATCGTTGACCATAATAAGAACCCTGTCGCTTTCTATACGCGCCACGCATTGTGCAACACGAAGTTTTTCTGGGGTGTCTTGAACTGTATCAAGCATGAACGATGCCGGAATGAATCTGTACAAGAAAAACCCTGCAACAGAAATGGTGACAATTAATCTGATTGTCTTGTTGTTAATTTTCATGGCTAGATACGGAATGGTGAGTGCAAAAAAAAGGGATGAGCATAATCATATACCACCACAGCTTACTCTTTGCATACGTCAAGAGTGCAAAGAATGGTAATGGTGAGAGTAAAACAAAATACTGCACCAGCTCTTGCGACTGTAAGAAAGCAAGAAATCCTTTGCTGCGTGCTGTTTTAAACATATCCCAAGCAATAACTATGTATGCAACCACAATAAGTGCAAGAACAAATGATAGCTCTTGTGCAAGAAACTCCGGATAAAAAAGCCTCCCTCCAAAATGAAGTTCAATGGGCACATATATTCGCTTAAAAAGTTGATCTTGTATATGCGCCTTCATAAATGCCTCTTTATAGACAATAAGATTAATCATGAGCCAGCTAAGTGCAGCAAAGGAAATACCAATATACATAAATAACTGCTTCGTTTTTGCTTGGAAAAGGCAAAAGAAAATACATCAAATACCATAGGGTAGAAACCGGCAATTGACTTGGTCCATGTACCAACAACAACAGAAACTAGCTTTCCTTTAAATGAACTGCCAGCCAAAAAATATGTCAGCCACGACAGCGCCAAAATGCTATCGGTATTAAGGCGAACTGCCCTATCAAGAAAAACTGGCGTTAATGCGGTAGCAAACACAGGTGAAAAAAATATCAGTTCTTGCTGCCACTCTGAAAGAGTAGATAACTTCTGTGCAAAGAAAAACTGGGTAATTCTGCGCGAAAGCAGGTATGTAACACCTAGCAATGCAATACCAGCCAGTGTCATCATACCTCTAGAGGCAAGTTCTCTATGATGAGGGAATAGCTTAAATGCTATGGCAGCGGTACCATGCGTTACTGGTGGTTTATCAAAGTAAGGTTTTTCGTTAAAGTAGGGAAGCAAAAAAGAGTTCCTCTCGGCCATATCATCGGCAACTTTTGCATAAATGCCCTCATCCCAGTCGTTAAAAAGCGCCTCACGATGTTGAAATGTACGCACACATAAGCCAGCTATAATAAACGCGAAAATTATGTGTCGTAGTGCTATTTTCATGTGTACTTTCCTTGTAAATCGTTGAGTCTTATGGCAAACACATCTTTTAGTGTTTCTAGAGAATCCTTAATCAAGCTTACATTTTTTGATTCTGCATGGCGCCATAATACTGGAACTTCTTGAATAGTATACCCAAGTTTGCGTGCTAAAAACAAAAACTCAAGATCAAAAGCTGCCGACACCGACGAACCTGTCACTTGGTGATTTTTTGCAAACACAAGCTGTTTGGCGATTATTTTTTCAGCAACTTCTTTTTTAAAACCTTTAAATCCGCATTGGGTATCTTGTATACCGTGAAGGCCAATTATTGTATTACGAACAAATGTAAACCCCATTGACTGTAATTTTCGAGTAAATGGTGCACCCTGGCGCTTTTGTGCACGAGATCCTATAACCACATCACTACCACCACGTAGGCCATTGAGAATTTTTTCTGATTCTTCTAAAGGAGTTGCAAGGTCTATATCTGAAAACATAACAAAGGGATAGCGAGCTTTTTCGATTCCGGTCATCACCGCAAGCGCCTTGCCCTGATGTGAATTTTCTACAAGCTTAAACTTAGTAAACAACGGCAGATATTTATCTTTTATTATGTTGGTGCTACTATCAGAAGATCCATCGTCAACAATAATAACCTCTTTTATTTCTTCATGGTCCTTTGTATAGTTACCAACCCTATCTAACACACCCTTTTGAATATTTACTTCTTCGTTATAGCATGGAATAACCAAGGTGACATTCATATTATTTAACTAGTTTATATATAAAAAATATTGCGCGATGTAAAAGATGATTCTACTGCTTTTGCTCCAAAAAAAGGCAACATCCCACTGTGGGTTACCAATTGGCTGACAATTATTTTCACACATTACTATCATTTCATCTGCTTGCTCATGGGTGAGATTGTCGATGGGGGTTTTACCCCACGCTTCCAAAAAAATACCCATAAGCACTGTATCCAAAAGTGTCTGGTATAGCGGTGAGTCTAAATTTTTCTTTTGTAATAAGGGGCATCATTTTTTTTTGCTGTCTCTTCGGCGTGAGCAATTTGCCGGTTAGGTTCTGTATATAAAAAACGGTAATGAGTAGCTTGAACAGAAACATACAATAAAAGAAACACTAACAAAATTGGTAGTAATTTTTTTCTTAAGATTTCCCTGTTCGATAAGTTTTACTATTGCAACAGCAAGAACAACATAATAGAGTGGAAACAAAATGCCAAAATAGTGAGGAAATTTTTTGCGCAGTCATTATTGATGTGGGCACAAGTGTTAGGAAAAAAATAGTTAATAACGATTTGTATGTGGTGTTTTTAATAACTTTTAATGTCCAAATAAGTCCAACAAACGGAATGAGCATAACAAGTGGAGCAAAATCGTAGGTTGAAAACGCAAAGGCATGCAATGCCAGTACACCATCATATATTGAGCTCAATGATACATCGCCTTGACTAGATGGACTACTAAACAATGCAATAAAGTTTTTGGCATTTAAAAACCCGTGTCGTATATCAAATAGCACTAAGGGAATGTTTATACTCGCAAATGCAACCAGTGCCAGCAGAAAGCTTTTAATGTATAAAAGTGGGTGTTTTCTAAAAAACGTTACAACAAAGAAAGCAAACAGCAATGCAAACGTTACATAGTGCAATTGAAATGAAATACCGGCGAACAATCCTGTTAATAGTGGGTACATTCTATTCTTTTGTGAAAGCGATTTAATAAAAAAATACACTGCAATAAAACTCGACATAGGTAGAAGGTTAGGATTCCATGAAAAGCGTGACAAATCAATTAACACAGCAGAAAAAGCTATAAGTACACTGGCAAAGATTGCTGTTTTTTTGTCAAAAAGATCGGCCACCATAAGGTATGTTACTACTATGAACAAGGTAGAAAAGAATGCTATGCCCACAACTGGGCCTATGGGGTTCATATTAAAAAACAGAAAAGCCACGGAGCCATAAAAATAGTAGTAAAAAAGGGCCCAAATATACCTGACCAACCGATGATGAGGGCCCAACAGCAGGCAGATGTTCAAAAGTAACAATGCGCTTCATTATTATTGCATCCCGTCCTTGGTCTCCAAGGAATATGGCAAAGTCATATAATTTGAAAAAACGAAGAAACGCACCCAAAAGTACAATAACAAGTAAAATCTGATATACTCTTTTTAGACGAACCGAACTCATGAAAATATTATACCTTACAAAAGTTCGACCATTTCTGATTATTACCCTGGTTGCAATAATTTCTACTCTTTTCTTATGGGCGCCTTTTTTACGAAGTAATACATTTGATGTGGTTATAAGGCATTGGGACGGACCGCTTTATATTATTCCTGCCAAAACGCTTTACAACATAGAACATCCGCTTATTCAAGAGAAGATACTTGGACTCAAAGATAAGTATTTTGCTGCCCATCTTCCGGGGTATCCGCTCACCATTAGAGCGCTTTCGCCACTAACCGGATACCCAAAGGCAACTGTTACCGCCACATTTTTAAGTGCTCTACTGCTTTTTTATGCATTCTACTATGTTGTGAGAAGGCTCAAACTCTCATCACACCCACTACTACTCACTCTTGTATTTATGTTTGTGACACCTCGTTTTTTTTGTCGTTCGATCTGTAGGCTCGCCAGAGCCGCTTTTTTTTGCTTGGCATACTACTTTCTGTCTATTTTTTGTACAAAGAAGATATGTATTGGCTGGTTTGCTTGGAGGGCTAGCGGTAATAACAAAAACACCTGGTATTCTTTTGTGGATTGCGTACATGGGTTTTTTTTGTATCGAGCATGCACGCAACAAAAAATTGAGCTTTCGAGCATTGCTGTTATGCTTATTCCGATCTCACTTTTTGGTGTTTTTACACTGTATGCGTATCAGTTTGGAGATTTTTTTGCATATTTTAACTCTGGTGACAACTTGCATCTCAGCTTTCCACCATATCAAACATTCAATGCGCAGGCACGTTGGGTTGGCAGTGCATGGCTCGAAGATATTGCGCTCATTTATTTTATGTATGGCTACACCACGCTTGAACTTTTAAATAGGCTTGCACTACATATATATCGTTCAAGAAATGTGCTAACCAATTTGCTACACACTGTCTCACGCAAACTAAGAATTGCCTTTGGAGTGCAGGGGTTTACATCAGAGCAAGATAGGTTTTTTTGCTGTATCTGCCTGTTTTGTGACTATTTTTTTTGCAGCAGTTGTTTCTGTTGAGCATCGCGATATTAGCCGTTATGCATTACCCATTTTGCCATTTATGTTGATTACATTTGAAAAGTTTTTTACCTCTAAAAAGTTTCAACTTTTGCTCGTATTACTTATCCCTGCGATATATATGTACGCATGGAACTTTATGGGTGAGAATGTAATGCCAAATATAAACTGGACACCATTTTTATGAGGCGCGTGCCGGAATCGAACCGGCGCATAGCTGTTTTGCAGACAGCCGTGTTTCCTCTTCACCAACGCGCCACTTAACTCATCATTATACCAGCCGCTGTGCTAAAATAAGCAGATGAGCCGATTCCTTTCTTTTGTCAAAAAGCATAAGTTTATTGTTGCGGGAGCTGTTACTCTGTTAATAATTGGTGGACTATACTACCGCAACGAAAAAGCAAAGCAAGCAGAACAGCTAAGAAAATCTGCTCAAGTTGAACGATCAACACTTAAAGAATCTATAATCCTCTCGGGAGAAGTAAAAGCTAAAGAAAATACAACTCTTCATTTTCAAACCGCAGGGCGCCTAGCTGGGCTTAAAGTACGCGAAGGAGATGTTGTTAAAAAGGGCCAACTTGTTGCATTTTTAGATCAGCGCGATCTTAAAAAAAAGGCTCACCAAAGAACTAAAATGACTATAAAACTACTCGTTGGGACTTTGATCAAACAACAGATGATGCTAAAAACAAAGCAGTAACTACCGCAATGCAGCGTGTTATAGATAAATCACAGTTTGCACTAGACAACTCTGTTCTTGATGTAGAGCTTCAGTCAATTTCCTTGGAGTTTTCTAATCTCATCTCACCAATCCAGGGGCTTGTTGTATCTACAGGCAATTTCCAGCCGGGTATGAATATTACAGCAGCAGACACAATTGTCGAAGTAGTTAACCCTGATTCACTGTATTTTGAAGTTACTGCAGATCAGACAGAAGTAACTAAAATACAAAAAGCAATGCAAGGCATATTGGTGCTAGATGCGTACACCGAAGAAGACATTACAGGCACCATTACACACATCGACTTTAGCCCTAAAACTAATGAGTCTGGCACAGTATATGGAGTAGAGCTTGAATTTAACAACAGTAGCAATCAAAACCTAAGATACCGACTTGGTATGACTGGAGATGTCGAATTTATACTTAACTCTAAAGAAAATGCATTGTCAGTGCCGAGTGAATTTGTAAAAAAATGACGATCAGGGTGATTATGTTTATATTCTGCGCAACAACAAAAAAGAGAAGCAATATGTAACCACCGGACTAGAAACAGACACAGCAACCGAAATTGTAAAAGGTCTTAACGAAGGAGACACAGTGTATGATTAAGCTTGATCGTATTACAAAAGACTTTGTTGTTGGAACAGATAGCATCCAAATTCTTAAAGAACTTTCGCTTGAAATTGGCGACCAGGAGTATGTGTCTATTCTTGGCCCATCTGGTTCGGGAAAGTCTACACTTATGTATATTCTCGGCATGCTCGACACCCCCAGTAGCGGGAGATACATTATTAATGATAAAGACACCAGCACACTATCTGATGACGAAATATCACGTCTGCGCAATGTGTTTATTGGTTTTGTGTTCCAGCAGTTTAATCTTATAAATAAATTATCTGTTTTAGAGAACATTCTTCTTCCATCAATTTACTACAGTGGTGAGCTTCCATATAATGTAAAAGATAAAGCCTGGGAACTTATGCGACGCTTTGGAATAGATCACCGTGCAACGTCATACCCAAACAAAATTTCTGGCGGTGAACAACAACGTGTTTCTATTGCACGAGCACTTATACTAGACCCACAACTTATTCTTGCAGATGAACCCACAGGTAATCTGGACTCTAAGAATGGAGAAATAATATTAGACTTAATAGATGAGCTGCATAGCAAAGATAAAAAGACCGTTATTATTGTAACCCACGAAGCAGAAGTAGCTGCCCGAACAAACAGACAGATTGTGATTAAAGATGGATATGTTGTATCGGGTAAAGAAAAGTCTAAGTTGCTAAAAAAGAAATGAAAATATTATTGTTTGTCATCAAGGCAGCATTGCAAGATTTTAAGCGAAACAAAGTACGCACCGCATTAACGTCGCTTGGTATTTTAATAGGAGTGGCATCGGTAGTACTTTTGTCCGCACTCGGAGTAGGACTAAGAACGTATATTAAGGGCCAGTTTGAAAGCCTTGGCACAAATCTTATTATTATCTTTCCCGGAAAGGTTTTTGGTGATGATGGAAGTTTTAGAAACAGTGAATCTACCGGATTAGGACAGTTTTTTGATGAACGCGATGCCAGAGCACTTAAGCGAATCAAAACTCTAGGCGATGTTGCCCCTGTGTTTACCAGAACAATTAAAGCATCTTATGGATCTGAAACAAAAATAGGAGACATATTCGCCACCACAGCAAATATTTTCTCGCTACGCAATTTAACACCAGAGGCAGGTAAAGTTTTTACACCATCTGATGTTGATAAGCGGAGTAAAGTGGTAGTTATTGGTAAAAAAATATCTGATAAGCTTTTTAACAGCTCTCGCGACGCGATAGGAAAAAACATAAAAATAGATGGTCAAAGCTATCGCGTAATTGGCGTACTTGCTTCTAAGGGCGGCGGGGGCTTGGGGGGGCCAGATTTTGACTCATATATTTATTTACCTTACACAGCCGGGCTTTCTTTTAATCCCGACAAACAGTTTTTGTATTTTTATATAAAGGTAGATAAAGAAGAAAACATACCTGCTGCTAAGAAGCTCGTCGAAGATACCATGCTAAAACGATATGAAGACGATGATTTTTCGGTGGTCGAGCAAAAAGAAATATTAAATGCAGTTACCTCTATTTTTGGTGTGCTCAACAATTATTTTAGTCATGATTGGGGCAATATCACTAATAGTGGGAGGCATAGGTATTATGAATATAATGTATGTCTCTGTTGTAGAACGTACAAAAGAAATTGGTATTCGACGAGCAATTGGTGCTACTAAAAAAGATATTTTACTGCAGTTTTTAACTGAATCGGTTATGCTTTCATTGCTCGGAGGTTTGAGTGGCGTTATTTTTTCATATGTTATAACATTGCTTATCTATCAATACTTCCCTGCGCAAATTACTATTTCATCTGTACTTATTGCTTTTGGCGTATCATCTGGTGTAGGAATTGGATTTGGTGTGTTCCCGGCACGTAAGGCTGCAAACCTTTCACCTATCGAAGCTATACGCTACGAATAAGCGCGAGTAGCTTATCTTTAAAAACTGCAGATGTATATTTTTGTGACTCCTTACGAGCTGCGGCAGACATTTCCCTATGTTCTTTTTTTGTAAGTTTTTCAAATTTATTAATTGCCTTACTTAAGCTATCACGCGTTAGCTCAGTAAACAAATACCCATTCTTTCCATCTGTAACGGTTTCTGTAAGCCCGCCCGATGCATATGCTATAACAGGAACTCCATGACCCATTGCTTCTACGGGAGCAATACCAAATTCTTCGTCAATACCAGCGTTTAAAAATGCTTTTGCCCCACGGTACAAATCTACAAATTCTTTGTCTTTTAGTCGACCTAAAAATTCTACAGTGGGCCCTGCAAGCGATTTGAGGTATGCCTCGTCTCTTCCCGAACCAACTATTTTAAGGGGTATTTTTAGCTTGTTTGCAGTAAGTATAAGCAGGTCAATATTTTTTGCACGCGCAAACCGAGACAAGGTCACATAATAGTGCGGTTTGCGCAGCTCTATTGAAACATCTTCTGGAATGTAAACTGGCGGATATATAACTACTGCATCTCTGCGATAAAACTTCTGAATTCTTCTTCGAGTTTCTTCAGAATTTGCAACCAAAATATCTGGGCGCTGGCTGCCAATAAAATCCCACGTGCGCAAAAAATGATTGATTATATATGCATATATGCGCACCGGCCAATATTTTTGCCACTCTACAGCAGTCTCATAATAATATAAATAGCGCGGCTGATGATGAATGTACGAAATGTGTTGCGTGCCATCTTGTGTAACTATGCCCTTTGACATAAACCAACCAGATGAAGAAATTACTACATCATAGCCAGAAAAATCAAATGACTCCCAAATCCATGGAGCAAGAAACCGCAATGGAGAATAAAGTTTATGAAAAAAGGGAATCCGCATAGCCCATGAAGAGCGGATTTTCCACGATGCCGACCCCGAAACGCGATCTGCCAGAAGTTGTTTGTTGTATGCGGCAGTATGCACCACAGCTTCAGGTAAAACCCTCTTTATTGCTACTGCGACACGCTCGGCTCCACCAAATTCTAAAAAATGGTCGTGCACAATCGCAATTTTCATACTGATTATTATACAAGACCGTGTCTTCTTAAGGATCGCGCCTTGTTATATAAACCTAGCAAAAATCAAACTGAGATAAAAAAGGCGGCACTATGTTGAAGAAGACACGGTCTTGTATAATGCAGATATGAACATACTGCACACTATCATCTCGGACTTGTTGAGGGCATTACAGAATTCCTTCCGGTATCTTCAACTGCACATCTTATCATCACTAGCAAGTTCCTCGGACTAACTCAAAATACGTTTATTTCTACATTTGAGGTTGTTATTCAATCAGGCGCAATTCTTGCAGTAGTATTTATCTACGGAAAAAAACTGATTCAAAGCAAATTACTTTTTAAAATGGTTCTCGTTTCTTTTTATTCCAACGGCATTAATAGGATTTCTCTTACATGACACAATCAAAAACGTTTTTCTTTCAATCTGAAACGCTCATCGTTGGCATGATTGGCCTTATCGGTGTGCTGTTTATTGTTTTGGAAAAATATTTTGAAAGAAATCACATAGAACTTAAAAAATGACGAATCATCACTTCAACTACGCGATGCATTATTGATAGGCCTATTCCAAAGTTTTTGCAGTTGTACCAGGTGTTTCACGTGCAGGTGCAGTTATTATTTGTATGATGCTCCTGCGGTATAAAAGAAAATTTGCAGCAGAGTACTCATTTATTCTCGCCATACCTACAATTTTCGCCGCTACTGGCCTAGATCTCATAAAGTATGGCGAATACATTACTACAGCAAGACTACTCTATTTTGGAGTGGGCTTCGTTACGGCATTTCTTTCAGCTCTTTTCATAGTCAAGTGGTTTACATCTTATCTTGAAAAAAACAACCTCATTATTTTCGGACTATATCGCATAATGCTTGCGCTGGGTTTTTCTTGTTATAATACGTTGCATGGGCGTGTAGCTCAGTGGTAGTAGCACTACTCTTATAAAGTAGGGGTCAATGGTTCGAATCCATTCACGCCCACCACTGAGTTTTGCTCTGAATCAATGGTGAGATAGCCAAGGTGGTCACGGCGGGGGTCTGAAAAACCTCAGATGTCAGTTCGACTCTGACTCTCACCACCAAGATTTGATATAATGTGCCTACTGCGGGTGTGGTTGAATGGTACAATGCTTCCTTGCCAAGGAAGAGGTCGAGGGTTCGATTCCCTTCACCCGCTCCAAGTTCATGAGTAGTAATTCTCAAAAAATATACAACGCTCTTCAACTGATTCCTAAGGGAAAAGTAACAACTTATAAGCTACTAGCAGAATATATCGGTATTAATAACCCACGCGTTATCGGCAACATTCTACATAAAAACGAGGATGGGAATATATATCCATGTCATCGAGTTGTTCGATCAAATGGAACAATTGCTTCTGGCTATGCAATGGGTGGACCAACTGAGCAAAGAAAGAAATTGAGGCAAGAAGGTGTACGTTTTCTTTCTAATGGGAATGTTAATTTCTCTTACTCCCTTCACACATTTTCTTCTTAAAATTCAACTATAGGCTTTATTTGATATAATATACCAATCATCCGCTTCACGACGAGGGAGTATGAAACCGGGCCAACTGGTGCGAACAATTTTAACAATGGAACCGGGCAAGAAATATACCATTGTACTTGGACCAGGACATGCTGAAAGAAGGCGCACCGCGAGAGTGCTTACTGCACTTCTAGCACTAGGACTCTGCGAAATCAGCAGGTGCTTCTGGTGGAAGAAGGGCAAGTACTGCATTAAGAAAACCTGCTCGTTGCGATGATACTGTAGCCCGCCCCGACACTGTCGGGGCGGGCTACACCATACCTACCCAATGCTACTTTATCCTTATAGGCCGTTTTGGTATAATCCTCACAACCGTCCGGACTGTTTAAGGAGGTGTCGCAATGACCGCAGCAATCGTTCGTATGGCCGCGAATGAGGTTTATGACCTAGTCATGGCCAATACGGACACCAGCCAAACATACGATCCGGCAAGATATGGCGTAAGCGCAGCAGATCTTGTAGCCCAACTCCGAAGAGAGTTGGGCGTGCACAAATACTTCGTGAACGTCAATGCTGCGGGCAAGGTTGTCGTTCACCGACTGCAGTGAGACGCTGACCGCCCGCACGGATGCACCGTAGCCGCTCGAACATATCGAGCCGGGCTACACCATACCCATAACTATATCATCTAACCTGAAACCTTGCTTACT
>LMZU01000041.1 GCA_001567245.1 Microgenomates bacterium OLB23 | reverse complement strand
CATGGGTATGGGTTGGTAACTCAGCAATACTGAGCGTATGGGCTTGTTCGCCGCCTCGTTCGCCGAGGGTATGGCCACTACCGGTATGGATAGGGGTGCGGCCGCGTAAGTCCGGCAGGGCAAAATTGACCCGACCATCACCACCATAGGTTGTGCCTAACAGAGAAAAAAGGGCTTGATTCTGGTTAATAGGCAGTAACTGACCATTGCATAAAGCCCAACCGCGTGGGGCAAATACGAAACTCATGATACGGATTTCTGACAAAAAAGGTTCAGCCATGTTGTTTCTCCTTACATGTTTAAGTGGGCAACAAACAAGAGAATGAAGCAAAGGATACTACGCTCGTTTATACGATATGCGCCTCCTTTGTTGTCGTTCACAAACAAATAAATGGCTTTTAGATTGGTATATTCTCCAAAATGAACCCAATCTTCGCCACGTTGATTCTGAACGCTCACTCTGGATAAAAATGTCTGTCTAATAAAGTTTGATACAAAATCGGCAAATGCTCTGTGGAAGCACGATTGACCAACCTTGACTATCACAACTTAATTAGATGCTTCGTAGAGAGGTTGATGTTGTCACAGATATGTGAGCTGGCATAATGAGAGAACGGAGAAAATACACCGATACTTTTCGGAAGCTTACTGCCTGCCTATACTGCTACGATCTGAGAATCGTTTATACCCCAAGTTAAACGGTGTGCCAGAGCGTTTTATCTTTTGAGTACAGGCTAAACTCGAATCCCCAATAGTTCAACTGAACCTTCACCCGGTCATCTGCTTCTTTGGAAGCGGATTGAACGGCATAAAGAGGGGTAAAATCGGCGATTAATACCCAACTTTTACCTCCGTCGGTGGATTCAAAGAGTTTACCATCTGGTGTGCCCCGATACAATGGCTTATTGCTGGCTGCGGCCGCGACAGGATTAACCTGAATGCCCAAAATGCCAGCCGCGGTTACGGCTCCGGTGACGACTAAAAACTCACGCCTGTTCATCTGCTGCCTGCCTTTTTTCGATGTGAGAGAAATAGCTTGGTTGTAGGCTGATCGGGCGAGTGAAGCACGAAGTCATAAAGATATATCGTTGACTTTAATCGCGACTCTGACCACCTATAAGTTTAGAGCAGTAGCCGAATTGTGCCATAGTACTTATTGGCGTACTCTCCTTGTGAAGTCGTTTGATGAATTGTAAGGTTCAAAGGATCGGCACTAGAGCAGGCTTTTCCACAAAGATAGCCATCATCGTAGCAGGTTATCGTGATGGAAACGTGATCGCAGCGTGAAAGAGCAAAGACAATAGGCGAATCAGGTCACGCATCTGTACGACCGCTGACTGTTATATGAAACGACATCCTGACGACATTGATAGCAGGGGAATGTCTCGAATCGTTTATAATAGGTGGTAGTTCATTCTTAAAACCAATTCAGCAAACCATTGCCCTTTTGATTAAGCGTGGCACACCTGCCAAGAGAGGATAATCACATGAGTAGTCAACCAATAACAACTTATACACGGACAAGAAGAAGTAGGGCGTGGCTTATTGTCTACCTCGTGGGTGTTTTATTGTTAGCCGCCTGCCGTACCCCAATTGGGTCTGAACCATTACCAACCGTCATGGATGTGGCGGTTGTTCCGACGGAAGAACCAACATTGCCGCCAACGGCTACCCTGCCTCCTACGTCTACACCGCCAACACCTGCTACCGTTACCGCAACGTTTTACGCCGCTACCGACAAGTGAGGA
>LMZU01000040.1 GCA_001567245.1 Microgenomates bacterium OLB23 | reverse complement strand
AGTATTTGTAGACTACGAGTTAGTAAGAATAGAGCGGCCCTCTTCTACAGATAAGAAGTCTTCAACATCTTGTGTTATTGTGGTAAGACCTAATTGGTATTTGCGCGCGCGCTTTGCAAAACTCTGAAGGTAGCGCGCAGAGTCTTTTTGTTTTACTAAATACCAGGCTTCATCAATTATAAGCACCCGTTTTGTGGGAGCCTGTCGAATACGGTTCCATATATAATCAAGAATAATATACATTGCAACAGGGCGTAGGTTTTCTTCTAAATCCCGCACCCCAAACACCGTGAATTTATTTTTAATATCAAAGTTTGATTGTTGGTTAAAAATACCCGCAGCAGAGCCCTTAATAAACTTTTCTAAACGGGTAGCAATTTCTGCTGCCTCTGGGGTTTCAAAACCCAAAAGCACCTTATAAAGGTCTTCTAAAAGAGGGGGTTCGTTTTTATGTGTTGCCACATCTTGTGTAATCCCCTTTTGTTGATATGTAGTAACCAGCGCCCTATCTAATAGCGCGTCTTGTGAGGGCGTAAGTTCTCCCACAATAACCTTCATAAGAGAGTGTAAGTTTAAAATTTTGTTAGAAAGCTCGTCGGGCTCTTCATGATCAGATTTTAGGTCAAACGGGTTTATTTTATATTCAGAAGATAGAGAAAACGACACAAACTCTCCCCCAAACAAATCACACATTTTCTTATACTCGTTTTCTGGGTCTACAATAATTACCTCAGTTCCTAAGAGTAATAATCGCAGTGCCTCCAGTTTAACTAAAAACGACTTTCCTCCTCCAGACTTACCCAATATAACCGAGTTTGCATTTTCTAAGGTAAAGCGATCAAATATAATTAAGCTCCCGTCGTGTTGGTTTACACCATATAAAATTCCTTCGTTTGCTGTTAAAGACGCCGTAGAAAACGGGAACATGGTTGCAAGCGAGGTGGTATCCATGTTTCTTAATATTTGAAGTTTGTCTTGAAACATGGGAAGTGTTGATTTAAAACCCTCCTCCATTTCGAGTGTTGCCTTTTTTGCCACAATTAACAGCGACCCAAGAGTAGACTCAACTTCTTTAGATGCTCTATCAAGCTCTTTTTCTGAATCTGCAGGGATGGTTATGTAAAACGCAAATTGAAAAAAATCGTTCGGTACCTTGTGCAAGCTCTGCCTGCAGCATGAGTGCATCATCTAAAGCCACCTGTGTTGTGGGGTCAACAGCCTTTCCCGATTTAATATCACCTTCTATTGTTGCTTCCATTTCGGCAATTTTTTCTTCTGAGGTCTTTTAATACATGTACAGACTCCGTAGGATAAATAAACATAGATAAATACACCGGATGATCGAATGATATAAGCGGTGCAAGCCAGTTTGCCGACACATATCGTGGGTAGCTCACCACAAACAACGTGCGGTAGTATTTTTCATCAATTTTTATATGGTTAAAATCAACCTCTACAAACGAGGGGGCAACAAGGTCTTTTACTGTCACCATTCCCTTGCTTAAAACATCTGCCGCCGGGTGTGGCGCGGGTTTGTTTGTTCCTTGTTTTTTCTTACCAAAAAAGAACATGTTAATTAGGTTGATAAGACAATATCTGTATAATTTTTAACAGGGGCAAGCTTTCTGCCAGTCGTAGAGGGATTGTATAGGTTGTAGTACAGCTCAATGATTTCTTGCTCAAACAACACCCTCCCCCCTAGGCCGGTTTTTTTAAGCAAGCGTAGTAGATGGTCGCGTTTTGGGTATAGTGCTGTTTTTGCCCTTGCAAATACATATTCTTTGCGAATCTTTCCTTTTGTGGCGGCTGTGACACCCATTTCAAGGGGTGAAAACGGCACAACAAAGTAAAAGTTTTTCTCCAAAATTGTATTTTTTGTAACAACATTTTTAATAAACTCTCTATATTCAATAAGTTGTGAGTTTAAAAACGCATCTGTTTGTGTTTTTACCTTATCATCAAGATAGTCAAGATAAGAAGATATATCCATTTTTTTTGACAAAATAACAATTTGTACAGAAAATGAAAGCGAGCTTAAAAGTGAGCCATACGAATATATGGTTGCCTGCTGTTCTTCTTCGGCCAGCAAGCCAAAATTAACAGCCCCCGCCTCTATAATAGTGCAGCACGAAAGATCCTTAAGCATAAGGATGTCATCTTTAACAGCCTCAATCTCTACAAAGTTTTGAGTTGAAGACTTAACCGGCGCTGATGGTTTTTTTTGTGTCATAGAACCTCCTTTGAATATATTTGTATAGGAGAGGGTTGTTGATCGTCAACAACAATATTCATTGTATCAAAAAAGTATCTTCCCCCAAGGTCTTTTGGGCTTATGGAATAACTACCAGGTGGCAATGGGTGAAAAGTTGCAAAAAGCCCGTGGTGGTTGGTTTTAAGAATACGCACCACCTGCCCCGCATCTGAGTTTATGTATACCATAATGTTGGGCAGCGGCTCGTTGCGATTGTTGTGTATAACACCCGACAGCGCAGCGGCGGGTTTTTGAGTGGGGGCAGGTGGAGGAGTTGTTGTTATTGTTGGTGTGGCAGAAACGGGTGTGGTTGCAGCCACTACAACTTGTTGTGGCTGTTGCGGTTGTTCTAATAAAGTTTGTATTTTTTGTGTTTTTTGATTAGGCTCAACCCCCGTGGGCTTTTTGGAGTCTATGTATTTTGCAAGTTTTTGCTGGGCATCAATATGTGTGGCTGTAATTGTGTCATCTCCCGACACATACACACCCTTAAGAAAGTCTGGGGCAATATTGTGCTTTATGTAGTAGTACTGAGACGGCGAGAGAAGGCTTGTGAGGAGGTTTTTTATCCACACATCGAGCTCGCGCTCGTTATATTTAAAAAGTGCAAAAACAGCACCCATAATCATTGTGAGGCCAGCAACCACATAGTTTGCAGGAGCTATAGGAAGCAATAAAAAGTAAAAAAGAACAGCAAGCCCGGCAAAAACCAACAAATACACAAATTGCTTTATGGTTAAAAAACCAATGAGTTTAAACTCAAACGTAGTAACTTGATGGGGAACGGCATGTTGCTCCATACATATCAGTATACAGAATCAACCCCTAGTTGGTAAAAAAACCTCTCTGTGATATAATAAACTATAGGCCTAAACCGGCCCCCCTGGAATGGGGTGGTTGTTGTCCATAGGGACAAGGAGGACGTTGTGGAGTTTGGATTACCCCTTGCAGTATTGATGCTGCTGCTGGCAATCGTTACCTGGCCCAAGGCCAAGAGCGACGACTGAGTGAAGACCCAGCCGTCATTTCTTGTGCGCCCCGGCGGCTGCCGGGGCGCACAACGTTTCTTTAACTTTGTGCAATGCGCTCTGCTAGCCGCAGCATTTCTTCTGTAGACAACTTCTCAATAGGCTTTTTTGGGTACGCCTCAGAACTTTCTACAGGCGTGTAACGAGGAATTATATGAATATGAGCGTGCGGCACTACACCCTGGGTAAAATATTGCGTCCAGGTGGGCTGTAATGCTGCTTCTAGCTTTTTTTCAACTTCTTTTGCAAAAACCCAATACTCACCAAAATTTTCAACATCGTGCACCCACCTTGCATGTTTTTTTGGCACAACAAGCACATGTCCTTTTGTAAGTGGGTTTACATCGAGAAACGCCAAGTAGTTATTGTTTTCTGCCACTTTATAGCAAGGAATTTCTCCAGCTACAATTTTGCAAAAAATACAGTCTTCCATGATACAATGATACAACCTATATGCACAAAGAGAAGGTTATTATTATAGGAGGTGGTCCTGCAGGTCTTAGTGCAGCTATTTATAATGCTCGCGCATTTTTAAAACCACTGGTTATTGCCGGCTCTCCTCCTGGTGGTCAACTTACCCTTACCTCTGAGGTAGAAAACTACCCAGGAATTCCCTCTATATTAGGCCCTGAGCTTATTCTAAAAATGCGTGAACACGCGGCGCACTTTGACACAAGATTTGTTGATGATAATGTAAAAACAGTAGATTTTTCTAACCCCCAAGCCCTAAAAGTAACGGTATCAAGCGGCGAAGAGTATGTGGCTGAGGCAATACTTATAACAACCGGCGCAAGCGCAAAATGGCTAAATATAGAGTCAGAACAACGACTGAGAGGAAGGGGGGTTTCGGCCTGTGCTACTTGTGATGGATTCTTTTTTAAAAACAAAATTGTTGCCGTGGTTGGTGGTGGTGATACAGCCATGGAAGAAGCAAACACCCTTACCCGCTTTGCGGAAAAAGTATATGTATTGCATCGCGGGACAGAGTTTCGTGCATCACAAATTATGAAAAAAAGAGTGTTAGAGAACAAAAAAATTGAGGTTTTATGGAAAACAGAAGTTGTTGAGGTGTTAGGAGAGCACAAGGTAGAAGGGTTAACTCTAAGCAATGGCACAACACTAAAGGTAGACGGTTTGTTTTTAGCAATAGGGCACAAACCGAGCACAGATTTCTTAGTAGATAGTGGGGTTGCGCTCAACGAAAAAGGCTACATAATAACCTCTGCTTGGGATGCCTGGGAGCGTGCGCAAAATCAAACATTATCAAGACCAAGCCTTAACTTTAATCCTGGGTGGCAATTTGTAACCACAAAAAAGGTGTTTTTGCAGCGGGCGACTGCGTAGACTACCTGTATCGTCAAGGTATTACAGCAACGGGTATGGGTGCAGCTGCTGCACTTGAGGTTGAACGATATCTCGCAGACCTTCACGAATAATTTCAAACTCCCTCTCCCCTTCTTTGTAACAAGTCTTTAAGAATTGGTTTGTATTCTTGTATTGTTACAAATTTTACCTTCAACATGAGAAAGTGTGTAATTTTGGTTTTAATAACAGCGCTATTGTTTGTGCTTGTCTTATTATGGCCTCAAAAAAATTAAGGCTCAAACACAGCAACCCAACCCAGACACAACAATAAGCCTAAAAAGCGATAGCACATGGAGGGCCTCTCGGGTACTAAGTGTTGGGTGGGAAAAACCAGGCTTTGATGATGGCGAATGGATATATGCCACAGCGCCATCAAGAGGAACATGTGGCCAGGGAAAGGTGGGGAATTTTGAAGGAGACCCCATGTGGTTATCTGGTGCGATTGAGCGTGAAACCGTGTATTTTCGTAAAAAACTTATTGTAGGCGATACGCCAAAAAACGCACGCATTAAGGCCGCCTTTGACGACGACGGAGAAATATATATTAACGGGTCAAAGGCGCTGAGTGATTGGGATGGTAAAGCGGGAGAACACGCGGCCGATGTTACCGAGTATTTACGAAAGGGAGAAAACACCATCGCGCTGGTTGTTAAAGATTCGTATGGCATATGTCAGTCTGCCGCTGTGTTTATAGAGGTAAAGATACCATTTGCAAACAAATATGAGCTTAATATGCCGCCAATAAAGCAATCAACACTAACCTGGGCACCAATGCAATATGCCGGCGGTGTTAAAGACGATATGTTTTGTGGTATCACCATTGGTGATTGTGGGTGTGTTATAACTTCGCTGGCCATGTTGCTAACCTTTCACGGCGTCATAAAAGGCCCAGATGGCTTTAATACACGCCCGATATTCTTAACGAGTATCTGTCACAAAATCAGCGCTGTAATAACGAGGGTGTGTGAGCGATGGTTATGTATATGGAGATGTGGTGTGGAGCGCTGTACATAGATATACAAAAGCTGCTCACGACAAATATGGCAGCTCAAAAGTTATGTTGGTTGGTGCAGGTGTATACGACAAAGACCAAGTAAGCAGCGACATAAAAAACGATAAACCAGTAATTTTGCGAGCCCCCGGGCGCTCACACTGGTTTGTAGCAAAAGGCATAGATGGCAACACTTTTTCAATCCGCGACCCCTTGTTTGAGTGGAGCACGCTTGACAATATTGACTATAAAAACAGCGCGAAAGAAATGCGTAGATTTAGCAAAGTAAACAGCGATTTTAGTGCAATTGAGGTTTTTGTAAAAGCCCCCGCACACGTACTACTCACTGCTCCAGATGGCAAAAAAATTGGATACGACCCTCAGGCTAAGGCAATTGTTAACCAATTAGGAGCACTATATATGGAGAATACACTAGCGGGTAAGGCAGAAGCAGACAGTGAGACTAAAATAGTTCGTCACATTATGCTACAAACGCCCCAAAGGGGCGAATACGAAATGCAGGTGTTTGGAACAGCAGGGCACGCGGCTGTTGTTATAGAAGCCAATAGCAATGCTGAGTATAAGGCAACTACCTATGACATCACAAGCTCTATGTTGCCACAAAAAATTTCTATACAACCCCGAGAATATTGCTATGTCTATTACACCAACACCCACCATACCAACACCCACAGATACAAACACAATATCGCCCACACCGCACAGCGCCACACAAACAGAAACAGAAAGAATAGAAACAAAGAATGTTGTGTGTCGGGGAGGGGAGAATCGAACTCCCACCGCGCGCACCCCATGCGCGCATTCTACCATTATACTACTCCCCGTAAGCGCATACCCTTTTCGCCGTCCTGCCTGCTACAACCTTGTCCAATTTGACGGTGGTTATAATATGAGGCAGTCTAGCTTGTTTTTCAACAGCGATTATTCTATCATAAACTAAATTTTTACCCTTATTACTATTATGGCAACAAAAGAAACAAAAGAAAAAACAAAACCAGTCCAGAAGGAAGAAAGCCAAAAGAACCAAGCGGTTCAGATGGCGGTTGAACAAATTCAAAAACAGTTCGGCCAAGGCTCTATTATGAAGCTTGGCGATCGTGTTAAGCAAAAAGTTAATGTTATACCATCAGACATTCTTCCGCTCGATGTGGCACTTGGTGTTGGTGGTATTCCACAGGGGCGTATTATAGAAATATACGGTCCAGAAGCATCGGGAAAGACAACACTGTCACTTAATTTTATAGCTCAAATACAAAAAAGTGGCGGCATAGCAGCTTTTATAGATGCAGAACATGCTCTAGACCCCACATGGGCCGAAGTTCTTGGGGTTGATCTGAACAATCTGCTCATTTCGCAACCAGATACAGGTGAGCAGGCTCTCGAAATTACCGAGGCACTTATTCGTTCGGGAGGAATCGACTTGGTGGTAGTTGATTCTGTTGCGGCACTCGTGCCAAGAAGCGAAATAGAGGGCGAAATGGGAGATGCACAAATGGGCGTGCAGGCACGGCTAATGTCGCACGCACTGCGAAAGCTTACCAGCGTAACCTCAAAATCAAACACCACAATCATTTTTACCAATCAACTACGACACAAAATTGGTGTTATGTTTGGTAACCCCGAAACTACGCCAGGTGGACTAGCCCTCAAGTTTTATTGCTCTATTCGCATGGATGTGCGCAAAATTGAAAGTATTAAAAAAGGAGATCAGGTGGTGGGTTCACGCCATAGAGTTAAGATTGTTAAAAACAAAGTGGCACCACCATTTAAACAGGCAGAGTTTGTGGTTAACCCAGAAGGCATAGATAAAGAAGAAGCCCTTATAGATGCAGCACTACTAACCGAAGTTATCACAAAATCGGGTGCCTTTTTGAAAAAGGGCGACAAGGTTTTGGCACAGGGCAGGGCCCAACTTGCCGACAACCTAAGAGCAGACGCGACACTAAGAGAAGAGTTCATGAAAGACATTCGCGAGAAGATGTTTGCATCGAGTCAATGAGCGATCAAGACCTTCACAACTATATATATTGGTGCGCGGATCGGTACCTCTCGTACCGCCCGCGCACCGAATTTGAACTACGCCGCTATGTAAAAAAGAAAGCTCCACTCGCGAGGTGTTGTTGATGCCGACATGCAAGCACCCTTTGTTGACGGGCTAAATTGCAAAACTCAATGACGAAGGTCGCATAAAACGACAAAAAATTTATACAGCTATTTGTCGAAGACAAACAATACTTTCGCCCGCAGGGCGCTCGACGCCTCATGTTAGAGCTAAAGAAAAAAAGGCGTCGCCGACAACCTTATTAATGAGTTTTTCTCAGAAAACACAATCGACGAACTTCCACACATACTTTCAATTATTGAGAAGAAATTATTTCTTCATAGGGGCGATATAGACCCCAAAACAACAAAAAATATTCGATCACTTATTGCGACGCGGCTTTTTGTATAGCCATATTAAATTAGCATTTGAAGAATTCATTAAAAAAAAGTAAAATAGTGCCATTACAAATTGTAAACAGGGCAAAAAATTAATAGAATAAAGGCTTATGATAATTTTGGAAAATCTATCTCTGAGGCTCTAATTAATCACCTTTCTATTGTTTTTTGCGCCGTTATTGCATGATATGAACATTCAAAAAATGCTTGCTTCCCTACCCTTTTTGAGTAAGCAGCAACCCGCAACACAGACACCTATTGAGAAGGCCGAGCAAAAACCTCAGCCAAAAATAGACCCACGGTTAGAACATAGAGTAGAAGAAGCCGAGCTTCAGGCTAAGGAAGTATTAATAAAAGCCAAAGAAGAGGCGGTGAGGCTAAAAGAAGAAGCAGAGCGCGAGCTACAAAGGTCAAAAAGAGAGCTTCACGAAAACGAAAGAAAAATTCAACAGCGTGAGAGCGAGCTTAATAGGCTCAAACAAGAGCTTGAGAACAAAGAAAAGGCTGTTGAGGCAGAGCGCTCAGAGTTAAAAGCGCGTAAAGACGAAATTCTTGAAAAGCTTGAGAAAGTTTCTAAGTTGAACCAACAAGAGGCTAAAGAGCTTATATTAAAAGGGTGGGAAGAGAAACTTAAACCAGAAATAGCAAAGAGAATTCGTCAGGCAGAAGACAAAATAAAAACAGAAAGCGAAAAAAAATCACAAGACATTCTGCTTGAGGCCATGCGACATGGGGCCACAGACTATGTTGCAGAATATACCTTGTCGACTATAGCGCTTCCAGACGATGGAATTAAAGGCAAAATTATTGGCAAGGAGGGGCGTAATATTAGAGCTTTTGAGCTCGCAACTGGTGTAGACGTAGACCTCGAAGAAGAAGGTGCAATTCGCATATCGTCGTTTGATGCTTACAAACGAGAAGTAGCCAAAGTAGCACTCGAAAGACTTATTAAAGATGGTCGTGTGCAACCTGTTCGCATTGAAGAAATTGTCAATCAAACCCGTAGGGACATTGACAAAATCGTGCATCAGGCAGGTGAAGATTTGGTGCACAGAGTTGGTGTATACGACCTGCCAAAAGAACTTGTTTGGATGCTCGGAAAATTTAAGTTCAGGTTTTCATATGGCCAAAATTTATTGCTTCATACGCTCGAAGAAACAAAAATTGGTATTGCGCTAGCCCACGAGCTTAAGGCAGACGTGATGACCGTCAAGCTTGGTTGTCTCTTTCATGATATTGGTAAGGTGGTAGAGGGCAAAGAAGGCTCACACGTAGACCTTGGTGTTGAGTTGCTTAAAAAATATAACATGCCAGCCGGTGCAATTCATTGTGTGGCAGCTTCGCACGAAGATATTCCATTCGAGTCTGCTGAAGCAGTGATTGTGTATATTGCCGACGGAATTTCAGGCGGCCGCCCCGGTGCCCGTCATGAAGACTTTGAGCAATATCTTAAGAGAATTAAAGACCTTGAAGATATTGCCACCACACACAAGGGAGTAAGAGAAGCATATGCACTTCAGGCCGGCAGAGAGCTTCGTGTTATAGTGCGCCCAGATGATATTACCGAAGATGAGGCCGTTGTATTGTCTGAAAAAATTAAAGACGACATCAATCAAAAGTTTCCGGTATTCCCTGGACAGGTAACAATTACGGTTATTCGTGAGACGCGTGCTATTGCAACAAGCCATTCCTGATATAGATTGTTACAATAAGAGGTTTTTAATATGGATTGACAGGAAAGGCAGAACTGTCGTATGATATCTTTCAGCTCTAATTTTTACTGTGGAGCTTTGTAAAAGACCATAGTAAAAAATAGAGCTGGGAGGGAGGTGAAAAACACATGACAAAAGCAGATTTAGTTGCACAAGTTGCAAAAAGAGCAAATCTTACTTCAAAAGCAGCAAAAGATGCTGTTAATGCAGTGTTTGGAACAGTCTCAGAAGCAATGAAGCGAAACGAAAAGGTGGTTGTTACCGGATTCGGCACATTCTTAGTCCGAAGAAGAGCAGCACGAAAGGGTCGAAACCCTCAAACAGGTGCTGAAATTAAAATCCCAGCAACCAGTACTCCAGGCTTCACCGCTGGAAAGACTCTTAAAAAATTAGTCAAATAAGAATTTGCTTGACTACTAAAACAAACCCTCTGCTTTGCAGCGGGTTTGTTTTTAGCATATAATCAATACATGAGGAAATTCGTTTTAACTATAGCAACAACCTTTATCTTACTTCTCTTTACACTTCTGTCCTTCTCACAAAAAACAGATGTGGTTATGGCGCAGGTAGATGTGCGAGGTGAAACCGTAGAGTACATGCTGCCCTTTTCAGGCATTCTTCCAGATAGTCCTCTCTATTACCTTAAACAGGTTCGAGATAATTTTTGGCTTTTCTTTACAAGAGACAATATGAAAAAAGCGGAGGTATTGTTGTTGTTTTCAGACAAAAAAACCTCGGCAGCACAAGCACTCGCAAAAAAGGAAAGTGGACAGAAAGTGGCAAAACTATGCGCGAATCCGAGGGCAATTTTAGTCGTATGCTTGACGTTGTTGTATTATCTAAAAACCAAGGAGTGTCACCCGATCCAGGTTTTTTGCAAAAAATGAATCTGAGCAACAGTAAACATCGTGAGGTTATTGAAGAATTATTAAGCACCGCACCTCAGGGCGCGCGTGCCCAGCTAGAAGAAGCAATCCAACTCAATGCAGACCTACGAAAAAAACTCGATGAATCTTTTTAATAGGCCTATTTTTCTTGCAATCCCAACACAACCCCCAACACCAGCATGTTTTGGACAAGCGTTAGCCAATAGTGATCAAACAAACCCGTAACCCCCACAGCAACAATAATGAGAAGTCTTTTTTTACTTGATTCTTGCACTGCTACCCACCCGGCCACAGAAGTAATAAAAAACCCCCGCTTGCACCATAAAAAGCAAAAAAAATATTGTGAATTGGTTGCAAAAAAAAACTCAGCAAACTTTGATGGAAACGTAGCCTGGTAATATAAATTGTTGCCAAATCCCGTGCCAAAAAACGGGTACTGACCAAAAAGTATCATTGCCTGCTCAATAAGTGTAATTCGCTTGGTGGTAGAATAGACATCGCCTTTTGCTTGCAGGAATACAAGTGCGAGTACAAATGGAATAAGTATGCGCGAAACAACACACTGCCAGCATATTTTTTTATGTTTCGCGCGGTGGTTTATAAATTGCAAAAGGCCATGGACTATTGTAGTGCAAAGCAAGGCGCCAATTGCTGCCTTTGAAAAAGAAAAGAACACCAAAAATGCAGATATGGCAGCTAACATGCTACATGCAATTCGAATGCGCGACCCTTTTTTGTGTAGTAAAAACCCAAGTGATAGCGCGTACAGCACTACAAAGAATCCCCCTAAGCTATTTGGGTGTGAAAATGTTCCGTATGGCCTTAAAAGCTCAGTGCCATTTAGTGAGGTTGTAGAAATTCCTGGAGTTGAAATGGTGAAAAATCTTTCACCAAAGTAATAAAAAAACCCTTGCAGCGACCCTTTTTGCACAAACTGCAGAGTCGCAAGTATTGCCTGTAGTAATGCGCCTGCGGTCAACATTGCAATAATGGGCAAAGCAAGCCGCCCGCGCTCATGCGCAACAATAACATACACAATATAAACCTCAACAAACCGTGCCACGGTATAAATACCCATTAGTGGCACAGGTGCCAGCACAATATTTATAGAGCACAATACTGCAAACATAAGCAAAATTATTTTGTTGCGCACTACATGTTTTTTGTACCGGCTTGAGATACAAAAAGTAAGCACCAACACAACAAGATCAACTACATAAAGCGTTGGCGCCAAATAATCTATGCGTACTCCATGCACAAAAGAAAACGATAAAAAAAAGTGCTTGCCGAGCTGCGTAGGAAGCAGAAAAATAAAAAGCAAAAGTAGGGCGGTTCTCAGTTTTTCCTTCACGTTCACATTCTATCAAACGAGGCAAAGCCATGGAGTGGTACAATATTCATCATGTTGCGACGCAATAAAACTGCACAACGAGAATATGAAATTACCGACCGTATAGAAGCGGGTATTGTGCTTAGTGGCCCAGAGGTTAAATCTGTCAAAAAAAGAGGCATTAATTTTGATGGGGCGTATGTAAAGATTGTGGGAAACGAAGCAATGCTCATTAACGCACACGTTGAGGCATATGATTTTACCCCTCTTGAACATTTACCGACCCCAAGCGCTCGAGAAAA
>LMZU01000039.1 GCA_001567245.1 Microgenomates bacterium OLB23 | reverse complement strand
CACGCCGGCTTGCCCGGCGCTACCCGACGCCTTCACCCGCGTAGCGACCTCCACCAGCCGTGGTGGTCGTTCCGGTGCGGCCGCAGCCAGAGGTGGTCTCGGCACCCCAGCCGCAGCCAGACGAACTGCCCGCACCACGCGAGGAGATGTAGCAACCAGTACCACATCCATCGCCCGTGCGGGCTGCCAACCCGAACTCCCACATCGTCATCCTCCTTTGGGGATGGGGATTCGGAACACGTATACATTATATAACTCAATGCAGGTTTTCGAAAGAAATGTTGGTTTGAATCCAATTGACTATAGCCTCTGTGTCTTTGAACCTATCCTCACTTTTCATTAAAACTATAAGATATTCATGATTATCTCGTTTGTATAGCGTAATCAAATTTTCACCTGCCAGCTCTGTTTTTCCTGTCTTCAAACCACCTACGCCAGGTATCTTTCCTAAAAGTTGGTTTACATTGTAGAGTGCATGAAAATTGTTAAAGTCAATATCAGATATAGTTATACTCTTGGTTGATACAATTTTAGAAAGCTCCTTATCTTGCAGCAGTTTTCGCCCCGCAAGCGACAAGTCGTAGGGTGTTGAAAACTGCGCCGATTCATCTAAACCCGCCGGATTTGTAAATTGCGAATTTTGCATACCAATACTGCGGGCCTTGGCATTCATTTTATTCATAAACGCCGCATGGCCCATTGGGTCATTATCTGCAAGTACATATGCCGCATCGTTTCCAGAATGAATAAGCGTTGCATATAAAAGACTCTCAAGGGTTAACTTTTCATTCAGCACCAAATTTGCCAGTTGCCCTTCGGTTATTACACGGCGCACAGTAAGTACGTCGTCTAGCTTATATACATCGCGTGCGGTGAGCGCGGTAATTACTTTTGTTGTAGATGCAGGAAAAAACTTTGTGTCTTTGTTTTTTTCAAAAAGAGGTGTGGCTGTTGCAAGATCAATAATGTATACACCTTGCGCAGAAATAAACGGTGTAATGTTTGTATCGCGCACATAGGGAACTGCCTGCGGCGCAAACTGTTCATCTAACTTATTCGTTGAGGTAAAAAGTTCTCTATTAAATGCGAACACGTCAACATAATAATTGGTTCCCGGATAAAAAAGCAGCAAACCCACAATAAAAAACAGATAAAAAAAGATGCGAATGCTAATGAGTGCCGAAGTGTACTGCTTCTTCTTGATGACTTTCTTTTTAGGCATATGAGTATTATATCTGAGACGATTAATATTATGAATTAAACCGGGAATCTTATTTAATGGATAGTTCGGCAAGCTGTGACGCTTCTACCCCAGACGGTGCATCCATTACGGCGGTTTTTCCACTTGCCGATGCAGGGAATGGAATAACCTCTCTCACCGATGGTTCATTAAGTAGTGCCATGAGCAGTCGATCTATACCGGGAGCAATTCCTCCATGAGGTGGAACACCATAAGTAAATGCCTCAAGCATATCGGCAAAGCGCAACTTTTGTTCATCAGAAAATCCTATAAGATCAAAAATTTTGCTTTGAACTTCTGGTTGATGAATACGAATACTGCCGCCGCCTACTTCTAGGCCATTGAGCGCCAAATCATGCTGCAATCCCCGTACTTTGAGTGGATTGCTACTAAGAAGCTCAATATCATCTGGATGCGGCGCGGTAAACATATGATGCGACGGTGCATATTTTGCACTTCCTGCGCCATGATAAAAATCATCTTCGCTTTGTTCAGTAAACAGCGGAAAATCTAATATCCATGCAAATGCTAGTTCATTGGGGTCTTGGGGATTCTTTCTTAAATCTGGTTTATCGTTGCCATATGTTTCTTGTGCTTCTTTATGCGATATTCTTGGCCATGGTGATTGAGTAATGTGCTTTTCAGGAAACAACTCGACAACAAGTTTTGTAAACATTTCTTCTATAAGTTCTAAAATGTCATGTTGCTCAACAAATGACATTTCTATATCAAGTTGAGTAAATTCTCCATATGCGCGGTCTTTTTCGTGGGTCTTCGTCTCTAAAGCAGCGGGCAATTTGAAAATATCGTTCAAAACCTGCAACCATAAGCAGTTGTTTGTATTGCTGGGGAGATTGAGGTAATGCATAAAACTTTCCTGGTTGAAGGCGTGAAGGAACAATAAAATCTCGGGCGCCTCGGGAGAAGTTTTGGTTAAAATGGGTGTTTCAATTTCGGTAAAGTGTTTTTCAGATAAAAAATTGCGGATAAATTGCACAACCTGTGCACGTATTTTTACGTTGCGGGCCATACGAGGGCGGCGCAAATCTAAATAGCGGTATTGTGCACGTACCTCTTCGTCAATTTTGTAGCCATCATCATCTATGGGTAGTGGCATTGGCTTGCTTGGAGATATAACTTTATGCTCTTGCAGTTCTATTTCTATTGCGCCCGTGGCAATTTTGTCGTTAACCATATGCGCCGGGCGCTCTTTTACAAGACCTTTTACAAATAACACAGACTCGGGCGTTATACCAGAAAGCTCCGCACCACCAACAACTTGTACGAACCCCGAAGCATCGCGCACATCAAATAAAAACCACCTTTTTTATGATCGCGCACTGTTTGAGCCCAGCCATAAAGCTCTACCGTTTTGCCAACCAATGCAGGGGTTTCACTTATCCATGTTTTTTTCATAGAGCTTATTATACTTTATCTCCTATATACCTTCCCATTGCAGATAGTTTTATCTTCCCTCCCCAGGAGTCAATTTTAAGGTAGTATGCCACAGCAACGGCTGTACCAATTGTGTAAAGTGGCGAGGCTTTTTCAAAAAAGGTAATTTCTAGAAGCCCCATATCACCATCGTGCAGCAAATAGCGGGTGTATTGCTTTTGCTTACCAAAGTAAATAATGTCTTTAATAATGCCGCTCGACACAAAGAGCGGCTGAGCATTGCCAATGCCGAATGGCTCAAGCTGAGCAATTTTTTTTGCCAGTTCTAACGTTGCACTTTGTAGGGGAATTTGAAAATCAATTGTAAGCGAGGGTACAAGCATGTGGTCAGATATTTCTTTTTTTTGCTTTTGCTACAACTGCACGGGTAAAATTATCAATTTGATCAAGTGGAATTGTAAACCCCCCGGCAGCCGCATGACCACCCACATCGATTAAGAATGGTCTAATGTCTTGTGAAGTTAAAAACTTGGTAATATCTATGCCTGCAATTGAACGCACCGAAGCCTTTGCGTGCCCATCTGAACGAGTCATCACAATAACAGGCTTGTAGAACTTTTGCATAAGCTTGCCGGCAATTAAGCCAATAATACCCTCTTCCCATTCGTCGTTGCGCACAACGATAATTTTATGTGCTCCATCGACTAGTTTTTCTGCTTGCTTTTGCGCAATCGCAACCAAATCTTGGCGATCTTTGTTTATTTTGCCCGCCTTACCAGCCAGCTCTATTGCCTTTGCATATGACTTAGTGCAAAGCAGACGCAGCGCATCAATGGCATGTTCTAATCTGCCAAAAGCATTGATGCGCGGGGCAATAATATACCCAACTTCGTATGGAGTAATGGGCTTGCCCTCTAACCCTGCCTCTTTGAGCAAATGACGTATTCCATATCTAACCGACTTTTCATACGCTTCTAACCCATATTTAGCCACACTGCGCGACACACCAACGAGGGGCACAAGGTCTGCGATTGTTCCTGTCGCAGCAAGAGCAACAAAATCACGGCTAAACTCGGCCATTAATGCATGGGGGCTGTCAAACTCTTTTGCAATCTCTTTAGCAACAAAATACGAAACACCGCTTCCAGATAATTCTGTTGTGTGGAAAACAGCAAAGGCATCTTTTGGTTCTTTTTCTTGTTTTTGATGATGGTCTGTTACTACAATAGGAATGCCCAAAGTCTCTTTTGCAAACGATATTTGTTTATGGGCAACTATACCGTGATCAACACTAATAATGAGGGCAGGATTATGTGTATCTTTTACGTTGCGTAGCCCTGCTTCTGAAAATCCATATCCCTCTTTTTTTCGATCAGGAATATAAGGCATCACCGTAAAGCCTAACCTATGAAGCGTTTCCCACATAATTGCTCCTCCGGTAACGCCATCTGCGTCGTAGTCAGAATACACCACTATCATCTGTTGTCTCTTGTGAATTTGTTTAAGCAGTGCAATAAATTTTTTCCAGTCTTGTGTAAATCTTGGTTTTTTAATAAAGAATGTAGCAAGCGAAACTTCAACTGGGTGTACTGGTTTTAAAAACAAGTCTGCATTTTTAACGCCACGATCTTTTAGTAAAAGTTCCACAAAGCCCTCGGGAGATATGTGTGCATCTATTTTGTGCTTGATATTTATTTTCATATATGGTGTAGTAAAATATCGCTATGCAATTGCCTAAACCTTTACCTGATTATATTCATGCTGTTATGCGTATATTCCGTGATAACGGGTTTCAAATTTATTTGGTGGGAGGCCCTGTGCGTGACCAGCTTCTTGGCCGCCCGGTTTATAACTGGGATTGCACAACCAACGCTACTCCCGACCATATCTTAAAGTTGTTTCCCGACTCGTTTTGCAACAACAACTATGGAACGGTGTCTATTATCATACAGCACGAAGGTGAAAAAATTCTTATAGAAGTAACTCCATTTAGAAATGAGAGCTCGTATTCAGATAACCGACATCCAGACAGCATAGAGTGGGCAGCCACACTAGAAGAAGATGTGCAACGACGTGATTTTACTATTAATGCACTCGCTACAGACGGTAAAGAAATTTTTGATTATGTAGGAGGAATACAAGACTTAGAAAAACAACTAGTGAGGGCCGTTGGCGATGCGCGCAAGCGCTTCGAAGAAGATGCGCTTCGGCTTATGCGGGCAATCCGATTTGCAACACAACTAGGTTTTTTTATTGAGGACTCAACGCGTAAGGCAATTGAACAACATGCACATCGGATTACACATATTTCGGGGGAGCGAATTCGCGATGAATTTTTTAAAATACTCGAAAGCGACAATGCCGCAGATGGCATTATATTTCTTAAGCAAACCGGCTTGCTTGCATTTGTGTTACCAGAGGTAGAGGCATGTTTTGGCGTTGAACAAAAGAGCCAGGCAGACACCACGTTTTTTGATGTGGGCACACACCTTGTTGAATCATTAAAAAACTGCCCTTCGGACGATGTCATTACCCGCTTTGCAACCTTACTACACGATATTGGCAAAGCAGAAACAGCAGCAACAGACCCTGCAACAGGAACAATTACGTTTTACAACCACGAAATTGTAGGTGCACAGCAAGCCGCCGGCATTGCAGATAGGTTTCGACTTTCGAAAAAACAAAAAGAGAAACTTGTGCTGCTTGTACGCAATCACATGTTCTCGGTTGGTGAAAACCAAACAGATAGTGCGGTGCGCAGGTTTATTCGCACAGTCACGCCAGCTTATCTAAAAGACATGCTTGACCTGCGCACTGGAGACCGCATTGGTAGTGGGGCAAAACCAACGTCGTGGCGTACAGAACTTTTTAAAAAAACGCCTCATCGAAGTGCAAAAAAAACCATTCACTGTTTCAGATCTCAAAATTACAGGTCACGATGTTATGCGTACATTAGGCATTAAGCCAGGGCCCTTGGTAGGAGAAATTTTAAACACATTGTTTAAAGAGGTAGTAGAAAAAAACCTCGCTAATAATCGTGACGTTCTTCTTGAATCGTTGTCTCGCTTCCGTGACCAGGGTACACAATAGTTTCATCGGGCAGCTTCATAAGTTTTTGCAAAGAGGTTTTTAAGTCGTCTTTGCGTGAGTACGATAAATCTGTGCGACCTACTGCATTATTAAATAACGTATCCCCGGTAAACACAAACTCTTCACGGGGAAAGTACAGGGCAATGCTCCCTGGCGTATGCCCAGGCACATGTATGAGCCTAAAAGAAAATGACTCAATAATAATGTCTTCGTCTGCTTGGGGTACGTGGGTAACTGTTGATGGGGCTATTGCCAAAGGGTCATAACCCAAAAAATGTTCTGCTGTTTTATTGAGGCGCGCGATAAGAAAATCATCGCGCGCATCTATATACAGTGCTGCATCAACTGAAAGCTGCAGCTCACCTACTGCTAATACATGATCAAAATGTCCATGTGTTGCAAAGATGGCACGAAGGTTGAGCCCCTCTCTTTGCAACTTTTCTAAAATAAAATCTGCAGAATCTGCAGGGTCTATAAGCATGCAATCAGAGCCCTGTGTGAGCAAATAGCAATTGGTACGCAGCTCACCTAACACTAACGTCTGTACCTTCATAGTGATATAAGTATATAGTGCTATAATAATATTCAGTGAAAGAATCTGCGAAAGGAGGTGAACTTCATGGACTTAACATCTGTTAACTTCGTAGCTATCTTTTTGGCCGCAGTAGCCAATATGGTTATTGGCGCATTGTGGTATTCTCCCACAATGTTTGGCACAAAGTGGTCTGCCCTTATGGGATATAAGGCAAAAGACCTTCCAAAAATGCAACAAGCAGCCAAAAATGGCTACGCAGTAATGTTTGTTGTATCTCTAGTAATGGCCTATGTTATGGCTCATTTTATTCAGTATCTCGGTATAACCACAGTACAAGAAGCATGCCAGTTTGGGTTTTGGGTATGGCTTGGTTTTGTAGGTGCAACCCAGATTTCTGATCATATATGGTCAGAAAAGCCGCTGCAGCTTTTGTACATAAACAGTGGATACAGAATAGTTGCAACTATAACAATGGCACTTGTGCTCACTTTATGGGTATAAGTTACTGCTCTGAAATAACTACATCGGTAATAATGACATCCTGAACAGGCCTGTCATTATTACCCGTGGGGGTGTTGGCAATTTTGTCTACAACTTCCATGCCTTTTGTGACCTCACCAAAAATAGTATGCTTACCGGTTAGCCATGGTGTTGCTGAATGGGTAATAAAAAACTGTGAACCGTTTGTGTTGGGCCCTGCATTAGCCATAGCTAAAAGACCTGCCTTACTAAAAACCAAATCTTGCACAAACTCATCTTCAAACTTATAGCCAGGACCTCCCATTCCTGTACCTTCTGGGTCTCCGCCCTGAATCATAAAGCCCTTAATTACTCTATGAAAGATTGTTTTGTCATAAAAATTTTTTGCGCGCGAGACCTACAAAGTTGTTAACGGTTTTTGGTGTTTCTTTTGCCTTGAGTGCTATAACAATATCGCCCATGTTTGTACGAATCGTGGCAGTGTACTTTTTACTGGTGTTTATAGTCATTGGCTGGCCAGTTACAGATGTTGTTGGTGAAACTGGTATGTTGGTTGGAAGTTGGTCTGAGCTTTTAGGCATAGAGTTTTGTAGTTTTGTTTCGCTAGATGTAATTATGAAATATACAATTCCAGCAAACGCAACAATAAATAATAATATGAGTGCTTCTCTTCTCATGAAGAGAGATTATAGCTAAAATGGTATAATTATTCCATGGCACTTGAGACAACTTTTTACATTATTGGCATTATTGCACTGAGCCTTTGGATTGTTATCGCAGTATCTTGCATTCTTTTAGTACTCTACGTAAAACACCAAGTACGACAAGTTCAAAAAAGCTTTGTGGGCAAGATTACTTCGTTGCTACGCAACAAAAAAACAGAAGTATTTGCTGCTATTGGACTTACTGCAGCACAAATGCTGCTCAATAAACTCAAAAAGAGCATGCGCAACAAAGAGGTATAATGCAGCTACAAGCTCTTTGCTTCTTCTGAGAGAATGTACATTTCGCGATTATAAATGCTTACTCCCACATACTCGCCTTTACCTTTAATTATTGCTTCAAATGGCGCGCAGTGTATGCAGCCGGTTTTTTCGTCGACGGGGCACTTAAAATGATTCAGTTTTTCGTGCTAGTTTTATGCGCAACGCAACGGTCATAATATCTTTTTCTGCCTGCTGAGAGTTGGGAAGCTCTTGGCCGACAATATCTGAGGCTACTCCATCGTCTAAATACCAGTAACTCATTTTGTGCACCGGCCTGCTTTGGGTATTTGTGGCTAAGAGATAGTATATTGGCAACTGCAGCGAACCCTCTGGTTCGGTGCGACGACCTGTTTTAAAATCGATAATGTGTATTGCGTCGTCGCGCTCTAAATATTCCATCCAATCAATCTTGCCGCAAAGAATTATGCCCTCTTCTTTGGAAAGCCAATAATGGGGCAAATCGTCTTTGGGTTTTATTGCCTTGTTTTGCAATGGCCCGGGGCTTGCATTTACCTTTTCTATCATAAGCCTGCCACGCTCTTTAAACATTGCTTCTTGATCTACAGAAACAAACCCCCCTTGCTTACCCGAAACTTTTTTCCATTGATCATCAAATTGATTGGTGAGTGGCTTTGTAAAACGTTCCTCAACAGGGAGCACCGATAGTGACTCAAGAGTTGCATGCACCGCTTGACCAAGCGAAAGAAATGGATTTGTAAGGGCAATTTTTTTTCCGCTTTTAGGGTTTTTGTATAGGTTGTTTAGGTAATATGCACGCGGACACTTTGCAAAATCACTAAGTGATGAATACGATATCCATACTGCTTTAAACTTGTCTTCGTCCATGCAGCAAGTATAACAAAGTTTACTTTTAGGTTTATAATGGTAATAATGCATGGTTCTGAAAACAGACCATATTTAACAAACTCCGAAGAAGAACGGTTTGGTACTCCATTTGACTGTGCTCTTGTATTAGGTGTCGCACTTGCTGCGCTTGCTGCATTTGGAGATAAAGGTGATCAATCATATGTAACGTACGCTCCACCAACCCCACAGCCAATTACACAAGAGCTACACGAAGGAGGATTTAATTATAGTGGCGGCTCAGCGGGTAGACCTGCGCTTTTCGAGTAACACCAAGAGTGGTGTTGCAATACATGGCGACGAATATGTTCCCGTAATGGTACCTATTAACAGTGCCGCTGCAAAAAATCTCACGGCATCGCCGCCAAAAAGCGCCAGCGGAACAAGCATTAACACAATAGTTAACGAGTTGTTTACCGAACGAACAATAGTCTCAGTTAAAGCCTTATTCGCTAAAACTTCAATACCAAAGCCCGATGTGCGTTTATATTCACGAATTTTATCAAACATTACAATAGTGTCATGAACCGAAAACGACATTGTAGTTAATACTGCAGTAATAAAGAGCGTGTCTACCTCTGCACCAAAACGCGCCAATAATGCATATATGCCAAAAAGCACCAGAACATCGTGCAAAAGAGCAACAATTGCTGCAACACCATAGCTCAATTTTTGAAATGTAAAACTTATATATAAAAGGATTCCCAATACTGCTACAACAGATGCAAAGAGTGTTTTTTGCATTGTCTCACTGCCCAATAGGGGACCAACAGAATCGAATCTTAACTGTGTTGCCTTTAATTCGTCGCGTACAGCACGCTCTTGGGTTTCGGACATTGTTGCTGCTCGAATAATAAATCGTTGCTCATTTTGTGGTGTTATTTGTGATACTGCAACATTATTTTTTTCAAAAACCTTGTTGATATCATTTGAAGAGATATTCTTATCAAACGAATACTCGAGCATACTACCCCCTGTAAAGTCTATTGATAAGTTAAGTCCTTGAGAAACAAGGGTAAAAAGTCCCGCAGAAATTACAACAATAGAAAGAGCAAAATATAATTTTGTGTAGCGAATAAAATCAATCATGATTGTTTTAAGAAAAAATTCCATTAATCGGCGTGTAATAAATATACCCGTAAATAAAACTGGTGAGCACACCAATGGTAAGTGTAAGAGCAAAACCTTTAATAAGACCAAACTGCGGGAAGAAACTCCAGTTGAGAGGATTAAATAGTATGAACGCAACGAGAAGTGTTGCAATGTTGGCGTCTTTAATTGCATCAAGTGCTTTACCAAAACCAAGGCGCATTGCAACATCAAATGATTTGCCCTTGCGAAGTTCTTCTTTGATTCTTTCAAAAATAAGTATGTTGGCGTCTACGGCCATGCCGATTGACAAGATAAATCCGGCAATACCAGGCAGGGTAAGCACAACGGGTATAAGTCTAAAAATTGCATACGAAATGAGACCATAAAGCACAAGCCCTATGGTGGCGATAATACCAAATTTGCCGTAATACAAAATCATAAACAACACCACCGAAACTAAGCCTACAACACCTGCAAACAAGCTCTTATCAATAGCTTCTTGGCCAAGTGTTGGGCCTATTGTGCGCTGCTCAATAAGCTTTACCGGCAAAGGGAGCGCACCAGAGTTTATAGACAATGCAAGATTTTTGGCTTCATCAATAGTAAACTGTCCGGTAATAATTGCGGTGCCGCCGATTATTTCTTGCTGCACGGTGGGTGCGGAGAGTATTTGGTCATCTAAAAAAATGCCCACCTGCTTGCCAATATTGCGGCGGGTTATCTCTTGAAATAATTGTGCACCTTCGCTGTTAAACTCTAGCTGCACCGAAGGTGCACCAAGATTGTCCCCCGAGCCTTGTCCAAACTGAACCGTGGCCTTTTTTACATGTGTGCCCTTTAATCCTGTTGGTGTATTCATGGCAAGCATAGCTGCCAATTGGGGTGATTGTGTAGCAATTTGCTGCAGCTCGGCAGATGCTGTACCAGTTTCTTTAAACTCCAACTGGGCTGTTTGCCCAATAAGCTTAATTGCTTCATCAACACTTTCTACACCCGGCAAGTCTACCGATATGCGATATGCGTCTTTACTTCGCACTGTTTGTACCTGTGGTTCAGAAACACCATAAAAATTTACACGTCGTTCAATTACATTTCGAGCGGATTCTAACGCTCCCTCTATATCACTCTGTGCAATATCAGATGTGTCTGCCTCAAACAACAAGTGGCTGCCGCCTCGCAAATCTAGCCCTAACTTTGTCTCGAATGTTTTTTGAAATTGTCTCCCAAAAAGATTTACATTAATTTGTGGTGTATGTATGGTTCTGTCTACTTTAATAGGGCCAAAGCTAAATGCAATACGTTGATTGTTTGGAAGATCTATAAGAATTACAAGCAGAATGAAGATAACAAAAAATATGGCGCCAAAAGGTATTTTTTTCATGCCATGAACTCTGCTTCATCGCCAACTATCATAACTTTTGGTTCTTTAAGGAACTTCCAAATAAACGGATCGTTCTTTCTTTTTCTATACTCAAATTCATCTTTGGGCATTATAGTATAGTTCAGGTCAAATGGGTAGTCATTTTGCACAGATTGCACTATTTTTTGTATTTCTGCTGCAACCACTGTGCCCACAAACACCATATATACTTCGCTTTCTGAGATTGCATCTTTTGTTTGTAGCTTTAGCGACATTGCTGCAAAATTAACCTTTCCTAGCAATGTCGCATTTTTTCGCAGTTCCTGGGCTATTTTGCTGTGTTTTGCCTGAAGCTTAAGTAGCTCATCAAAGTATATATGCTTCTTGTTAACCACATATATAGACTTATTAAGGCGTTTTTCTTTTTTTAGCAGTTTAGCTTTTTCTAAAATATCTAGTTCACGCTTTACTGCGTTTATTTCTTCGGAGACCTCACGACCAATCCGGCGCAAGTGGTACGCCTCATGTACATTGTTAAGAAACAATGAGAGTATTTTTCGACGAGTTTTTGATGGAATAATCTCGTCCAACATAGGCTCTTAATATGCAACTTCGTTGCCCTGCGGGATTGCAGATACCCAAGTTAGGCCACGAACAAGCTCTATCTCCTTTCCTTTTTCGTCATAAAAACGCATCATGTCTTCTTCTTTTGGCTTTTTCCAGGTGCCTTCTATAACTTCACCGTTTTGAAAGATAAGTGCCTTGCCAGAACCAAGCGTTTTATATAACAGATGTCCACCTGGATATCCATCGTTGGCTGGTGATTCAACAAGCGAAGCAACAACCACATTGTAAGCATATAGCTGTTTTTTGTTGTTTTTGTCTTCGTGCGGCTTGCCGTTTTGCGACCTCTTATATGTATTTGTTGCAGAATCATATGCCCAGCTTACAGAATAGTCTGCACGGCCCTGCCAAAAGTCATATGATATTTTTGTTGCTGTAGGAGCAGCAGCTGCTTTTCCATCTTTAAATTTCCATGGTGTAAAGTCTTCGTTCCACTTAACTCCATCTTCATCTTCTTCGGTAAGCTTTCTCTTTTCTGCAGCATACTTCCAAAGTTTTTGTGTTGAAGAATACATGGTATGCTCGGTGGCTACCCCAGGAAGTCGCTCGTAATCGCGTGCAAACACAGGAAAGGGAACAGAGAACTGGTTCATGTCGTTGTACCCTGCCCATTTTAATTTAGAAATCATTCCAAGTGCGTCTGCCTTGCCTGGGTGATTTGCTCCACCCACATGAACATACAGAGGGTTGTTACCATAACCTCGTATCATGTCGATAAAGTACAC
Organism: Microgenomates bacterium OLB23; assembly: GCA_001567245.1. Lineage (GTDB taxonomy): Bacteria > Patescibacteriota > Microgenomatia > UBA1406 > HO2-37-13b > OLB23. Next base: position 22,228 of record LMZU01000039.1, on the reverse strand, counting down.
GCGTGCCGAGCGGACGGGGCCCACATAACGCGCATCTTTACAATAAAAAATTGTTAAGAAGCGGGTAATGCCTCCCTCTGCAACAAACTCGTATATTGTATCGGCCGAAGATAACCCCGACTGCGGGCGTGATTCGAGATGATTTTCAATCATAACTCCCATTGGTCTTCGCGATTCCCAGCGTTTTTTTATGTGTTTCGGTGAGCATTTGACCACTTGTGGGGCATTCTTCTGTTAATTTGCCTTCTATTTGCTCTTCGCCGTCGGCTGATGGACTAGTTACCTGCACTTTGTCGGTACCACCCGGCTTTCCTCCTATGCTCATTTTACCGGCAGACGAACCGTCGCTAAAAAACCCGTAGGCAAAGTAAGTAGAAATACAGTAGGTAAGAAACGCTGCAACAAAAACGAATTTCTTATTCATGTTTGAATGGTATAAAAATGTTTAATAATTTTCAACAATACTTTTTACTGGGCCACTCTAATGGCTTCTTTTTCTTCATCCGAAAGCTCATATTCTACGGCCTTCCCGTCTCTTACCTGCTTCACATATATTCGTACACCCTCTCGGGTGTACATAAATGTTTTAACAATACCCGAGTTGTTGTTGTCAAGGAGTGCTATAACAAAGCTTTGCTCCCCTCCAACTCGTTCAAATGGGTTAAATTTAACAAACCCGACGCGCTGTAAATGTTTTTTTGCCTGGCTTTCGAGGGTAACAATAGCATCTTTAATAACAGATATGTCTTTATCGTGGTGAAGATGGTTGTCGAGCAGGCTATCTAAAATACCATCTATACTGTGAGACCCGGTACGCGAGGAAAGTTTTTTGTAATGACCAATGGCACGAAAGAGCAACACAGAAAGAACCATTAACCAAAGAAAAGCCAGTCCCAATGCACCATACACGAGGTTCATAATACAGGTCATTGTATATGGTTTAGAGGGGGGTGTCAATGTGATACAATGCCTTTAATATGGCGCGCAAAACAAAAAAACAAAAACTAAGAGCTTCGGTTAGAGTTGAAAAAGCAACCATCACACCGCGCACAACTCAAAATGTGGTAGCGGTAGACAGCATAGAAGCACAGGTTGCAAGTCGCGGAATACTTAAAACTATTGTTATTATTGGAATACTCTTTATCCTTCAAGGTGCCGTATTTATAGCCAAATCAAAGGGAATGTTTTGACGGATGATGCGTTAATGCATTGGTTGTTGATTTGTGTGGAATAAGCGGAGTTACCTCGATTACCTTGGCACCAATTTCTGCAGCTTGCTCTTTTTTGTGAGCAATATACGGATCACCCTCGGTATGTGCAATAACCTGTGGTCTAACTTTCTTCCACATTGCCCCATAATCTTCTTTGCCCGACATAAATGGAAGTAATACCACCACGTCTACTCCAACAATATGTGCAAGCATCTCGGCGCGCTCTTGCTGCGTATGAAATGGCTGCCGATTTTTGAAGGTAATAATAAACTCATCGCTTTCAACAAGTACAACAAGCTCGTCTCCGTGCTTACGGGCTCCATCTATAAGGTGAATATGACCAATATGAAGAATGTCAAAGCAACCGCTCATAGCAACGGTTTTTTTTTGCCCCTGGAGTGTATGCATCGAGCGACAGTATCTTGGCCATGATACATATTATACTTAAGCTATGTATTTAGTTACCGAAGAACAGCCAAATGCCCTGGAAATTTTATGTGTGCGTACAAAAAGAACATTTTTCTCTGATGCTCTTGAACAGCGCATGGAGCAGTTTGGCGCAACCATCACAATAAATAAGGAGCTTCCAGATTCTCTAGCGGCATTTACATACATATATGTGTTCTACGACACACAAATGGGCAGGTCGTTTTTTAAGCGCCTTAATGCGCTACGTAAAAAGATTATTGTAATAAGCTATGATTCGGCAATTTTTGAAAAAATTAATGCGCTGGTAAGGAGCGAACATTATGAACATTTTAAATTTGTTAATGTAGAGGACACAGAAGGTGCAAGTGAGTATGTAGAAAAAGTAGTATGGTTTGCATCTACCCGATCTAAAGAAAAGGGGCTTAACTTGGAGAAATCTCTAAAACCCAAGCAGGCAGCTGAAACACAGAAAAGTGTGTTTCAGCTGCCACATATGACAAAAAGCCGATGGATCGGCCTCATTATAGGAATAATTTTTATTATAGAAACGTTCTTTGTGGTGCCGCTCGGTGTTGCCGGTTACTATTTGTACCGCGCCGGCACCGCTTTAGAAAACCAAAAACCCGTTGCTGCTCAAAAGTTTTTGCGACGGGGAAGACCATTTGTGCAACTTAGTGAGCAAGCCTATGCAGTAGCTCGCCCGCTGTTGTCGTTTTTCTTTATTACGCTCCTCCCTGAGAATTTTATTCAAACAACAAAAAATGGATATGAGTTTACAGAGACAGTATTAATTGCAAAAGATACTGCGCGCCAACTGTTTACACTCCTGCTTAAAGTACAAAAAACCCCCGAAGAAGAAGCTGCTACAAGCACCATGCTTAGCAACATGCGCACCTATGTCGAAACACTATATCGTACTTCGGGCAGCATTAAAGACACGCTCACTTTTGAAATAGAGCCGTTGAAAAAAAATTCGCGCTCAATTTGAAGAGGTGCATATGCATTTAGAAGCAGCGCGTATATTTACCACACATGCAGACACCTTTTTGGCCAAAGATGGCACAAAAAACTACATACTCTTTTTTTACAACAACATGGAAATTCGCCCAGGAGGGGGGTTTATTGGTTCGTTTGCGCATATTGCATTTGAACGATACGGGCTTAAGCAGTTTAAAGTGTACGATGTATACGATGCAGATGGACAACTCAACGCCCACATTGAGCCTCCAAAGGCTATTCGACAGATTCTTGGCCAGCCTCACTGGTTTTTGAGAGATTCAAATTTTAGCCCCGATTTTGAGCAAAATGTTAAAACTGCTGAATACTTTCTCGATAAAGAGCTGCAACTTGATGCATTCGACGGCGCCATAGGCATAACAACCACAGCAATGACCTATATGCTCGAAGCATTTGGAGATGTGTATGTGCCTGATTTTGAAGAAGTGGTTAACAAAGATAACTTTTACCTCAAAACTCAGGCACAGTCAGAAAACAATTTCTTTCCTGGTTCAAAACAAAAGAAAAACTATCTCTCTTCTTTGGGTAAAATTCTTTTTTTGAAACTAGATGATGCATCACCTGCACTTCTTGCAAAAAATTTGCGCAGGGCCTTTGATGAAAAACATATAGTTATGTTTATGAGAGACAAGGCTTTTGCTTCTGATATTGAAAAACTGCATTGGTCTGGGCAAACAATTTACCCCCAATGTGCCACCGAAAACGACAATTGTATTATTAATCACATCTTCCCGGTAGATGCAAATCTTGGCGTTAATAAGGCAAATTATTTTGTCAGCAAATTTGTACATTTAACATCTCGCTTTCAAAAAGATGGAGGAGTTTCTAATCAGCTTACTGTTAGTTTTACCAATAGTTCTGCCGCTAATATTTTTCCCGGTGGGAGGTATATAAATTACTTTCAGCTATACCTGCCTCACAATGCACTCATCGAGTCTATCGACATTGATGGCGCAGTTGTAGATGAATTTGACGAAACCCAATCTGGATTCTTTAAAATTATCGGTACTCCAATAGAGGTTGATCCGCAAAAAAGCAGTTCTGTAAATGTGGCTTACTCGCTTAACACAAAGGCACAAACAGGGGCAAATACATATCAGGTGGTCATTCAAAAACAAATTGGTGCCTTTAATAGCGATTTTTCGTTCGAAATACACTTTCCCAACAACATGACGGTAACAGATCAAAACTTCAAGAGCCTTGCAAAAAACAACGTGGTAGGCTACAATAGCTCTTTATCAACAGACAAGATATTCGTCTTGCAATTTATAAAAGAATAACCTTATGACACCCAAAGATACAAAAAAAACCGGTGAAAAACTTACCTTATCAGTTCAAAAGCGTACACTTTTGGGTAAAAAGGTTAAACAAGTACGCGCAGAAGGCAACATTCCCGCAAACATCTATGGTAAAGACATGGATTCAATTGCTATTCAGGTAAATGCCAAAGATTTTACAAAAGCATTGCATGTTGCCGGGCTTACTCAGGTTATATATCTTAGTGTAGATTCTCAAGAAATTCCTTCGATGATTCAGAACGTACAAACAGATCCAATTTCTGATCACTATATTCATGCAGACTTTAGAAAGGTCAATCTTAATCAAAAGCTAGAGGCGCAAGTTCCAGTTACTGTTGTAGGAGAGTCCGAGGCAGTTGCACAGAACAAAGGAGATCTCATGACTCTGGTTAATGCGCTGTATGTAGAGGCGCTTCCTACAGATATGCCACAAGAAATTGAGGTAGATATTGCTGACTTAAAAGAAGTTGGTGATGAAATTAAAGTATCAGATCTCAAAAAAGCAGGTAACTATGTGGTTACCGATGAACCAGAAACTGTTATTGTGCGTATTGCAGAACATAAAGAAGAATCTCTTGAGCCCGACACTGAGGCTGCAATTGTCGAGGGTGAGGGTGAAGCTGCAGAAGGCGGCGATGCTGCTGCTGAAGGCGAGGCCAGCACCGGTGGCGACAACGCAACAGAAACACCTGCAGAAGAAAAATAACTTTGATCTCTCATAATTGACATGCTCTTTGCATTTAGCAATAATGAGTGTATGAGAAAAATTAAAATTGGTTTGAATGGTTTTGGTAGAATTGGCCGAGCCATAACTCGCATTGCTTCTGACAAGGATTTTTTTGAACTTGTCGCAATAAATACTTCTAAAAACAACCCCGGAACAACTTGCTTACTCATTAAAGTATGACTCTATTTATCGTACCTTTGATAAACCTGTTAAGAAAGTTGAGGGTGGTATTTCGCTTAATGGTCGCTTTGTAAAGGCTTATAACATTCGTAATCCAGAAGAAATACCCTGGGAAGAAACGGGTGTAGAGGTGGTAATTGATTGTACGGGAGTTTTTAAAACACGAGATGATTTAAGAAAACATTTGCGTGGCACCGTCAAAAAAGTTGTGTTGACGGTGCCGTCTAAAGATGACTCAATTCCCCATGTGGTAATGGGGGCAAATAATGACACCTTCGACTGGAAGGGCGCAGATATTATCTCAAATGCGTCTTGCACAACAAATTGCGCGGCCTTAATGATGAAGGTGCTGCAACAAGAATTTGGTGTTGAAACTTCGTTTATTTCAACAATTCATGCATATACTAGCTCACAAATGCTGGTAGATAATCCTGCAGACAAGTTTACCCGCGGGCGCGCCGCTGCAATGTCGATTATTCCAACAACAACGGGTGCTTCTGACGCTGTATGCAAAGTAACAGATTTGCATGCCGACCATATGGGAGGCATGGCATTTCGTGTGCCAACTCCAACGGGTTCGATAACTGACATCACTGCTGTTCTGAAAAAATCAGTTACGAAAGATGATATAAATAACGCATTTAAAAAACATGCAGATGGCGATCTCAAGAAATACTTGGCGTATGCTGAGGATGAGCTTGTTTCTGCTGACTATATTGCATCTCCTGCTTCGTGCACCTTCGACCCGCATTACACAACAGTTTTAAACGGCAACTTTGTAAAGTGTTATGGCTGGTATGACAATGAATGGGGGTATTCCAATAGGGTTGTAGATGTCATTGGCACACTTGCAGAATAACTCTTCTGCTTTTATACTTACCAAACGGTAGACATTATTAGTTCTTCGATGCATGTCGGAGTGAAATACATTGTTATATAGCGTGTGGCCCCCATCTGCATTGGCAGCGGGGATACGAGGAGAGGGCTAGCGAATAATCTGCGGGTACCCTCAGGCCGAAGCCAAGCTGTCGACCTTAAGTGTGCTCTTAAATCCTTCTGGCAACAGAAGGGACACGGGAGCTTGCATACAGCATACCTCAGTCTCTTCTATGATCTAACACTTAATTTGTTACCTTGTTATTATTTTTACATTAATTACTATGTGTGGTATTTTTGCTTATGTCGGAGATCGTCAAGACAGCCCAAAAATTATATTAGAGGGGTTAAAAACATTGGAATATCGTGGATACGATAGCTGGGGCATTGCAGTAGGAAGCGGCGACGAAGTCGCCGTAGAAAAAAAGGTTGGCAAAATTGGTGACGCCACCACAACACTTCCCAACAGCACAATTGGCATTGGCCACACGCGTTGGGCAACTCATGGCGGTGTCACAGAGCTTAATGCGCATCCGCATGTAAATGCAGATAAAACAATTGCCGTGGTGCACAACGGCATAGTAGAGAATTATCAAGAGCTAAAATACTCAACTATCGCGACGGCCACATTTTTTATCCGAAACCGACACAGAGGTTATTGCACATCTCATTGAAAAGAATCTCAAAGGAAGCACTTTTCAAAATGCTCTCTGCAAGACTTTCTCTATGCTTGCCGGCTCAAATGCAATCTGCGTGCTCAATCTCAAAAACAAAGAAATCGGTGTGTGCCGAGATGGCTCACCTGTAGCTATTGGCCTTGCTACCAACGAATTTTTTATAGGATCCGATGTTACTGCCTTCCTTCCATACACACGAAGCGTTGTGTTTCTCGAAGATGGCCAGGGAGCAATTATTAATAAAATTGGGTGTAAAATGTTCAGTCTCTCTACAAAAAAAGCCCTTGCTCTAAAGTCTACTGTTGTAGATTGGAAGGCAGAAGCAGCTCAAAAAGATGGCTACCCCCACTATCTACTCAAAGAAATAATGGAACAACTTGTGACAATTCCAAAAACAGCACATCTTAATAAAAGTGAAATAAAAAAAGCTGCAGAGATGATAAAAAACTCAAAAAAAATTGTCTTAACAGGATGTGGTACGGCGAGCTTCTGTGCGCTCGCCGCAAAATATTTGTTTGCACAACAGGGTGTAGCAACAGAAATGTGTGGTGCTTACGAGTCTGCACCAACGCTTGAATTTGCAAGCACCGATACAGTTGTTATTGCGATATCACAAAGTGGAGAAACGGCAGACACCTTACTTGCAATCAAGCGTGCTCAAAAAAAGGGGGCAAAAATTATCGCAGTAATTAATGCAAGGGGCTCTACTCTAGAGCGAATCGCAGATGTATCGCTTATGGTAGGGAGCGGCCCAGAAATTGCTGTTGTATCTACAAAAGCATTTACTGCACAACTTGCTACCCTCTACCGTCTTGCGGGGCTTTCAAGTGCAGTACCTCACGATGTTGCGCCTATCATCTCTAAGGCTGGTTCCACACTAAAAGAGTGGCTTAACAAAAAACACTTAAAAAAAATTGCGCGTCTTGCAGCTGAGTTGCATAACCAAGAGCATCTCTATGTTCTTGGAAAAGATCTTCAGTATCCAGCAGCGATGGAATGTGCGCTGAAGGTAAAAGAAGCAAGCTATATACATGGCGAGGCGTTTTCATCTGGAGAGCTTAAGCACGGCGTTATTGCACTTGTAGATACTCGTACTCCGTGTATTGTTTTAGGCGCAAAAGATGCATATGAAAACGAGGTAAGAGCATCGGCCGCAGAAGTTAAAGCACGTGGTGGATACATTATTGGCATTGCCCCTTTTGAGGCGCCAGAGTTTGATATAACAATTAAAACACCCAATCTTGGCCCGCTTACAATATTAGCAAATGTTATTGTTGGTCAGCTCCTTGGATATTATTGTGCTATTGGCCGCGGAGCAGATCCTGATAAGCCAAGAAACCTAGCGAAATCGGTAACCGTTAAATAAGACCGTGTCTTATTCTATAATGCGAATAATTTTATCTTTCACCAAGAGAAGTATTCCCTGTTCTTGATCTACAACAAAGTCTGTGGAATTTTCAATTGCAGAAGCGCTTATTTGCTTTAAAAACTCGCCTTCTTTGGAAACAACGAAAATCTTCTTCGACTCTTTGTCGAGGAGATATACGTTATCAAGATCTTCGCTCGAGAAAATATCATCAAACTCAATATCATCACCTCCAGGAATTTTAATAGAGAATGCTACACTATTCCCAGATTCGTACTTTAACACTCGACTCCCCAATGCTACATATACCGACCTGTCGATGGCCATCGAAGACGCCTTGGCTAAATCTGCTTTGCCCGATTTTATATACGAAGTCTTCGCAGAATATCCGCCCTCTGCAACTAGGTATTTGTATAGTTCATCTTTACCCGCATCAACCATATAAATATTTCCGTTATACATCCACATATCTTTTATGTCTCCCCATTCTTCATCTTTTTCTATGAGCACTTCTGTTTTATCACTGGTGATTCTAAAAACCCCGTCATTCGTACTAAAAACGTATGGCTCGTCTTGATGCAATGCTACAAAATTTCCGTTCTCAACCTTTCCATCTTTTCGTGTTACCACTGATTTTTTTGCAAGGTTAAGCAAATATACTTTTGCATTTTCTACATCTAACATTGCAACGGTTTCACCATCAAAATACATGCTCGCTGCGCTCGCAGATTTGTCTATAAGTTGAAGATCATAAAATTCTTCTGTGTCTGCCTCGTTTTCTTTTTTTTAGATTTTTCGGCATCGTCAATTTTTACACCAATTGCGGCCAACTCTTGTATGCCTGTAATTTTTTTTCTTATTGGCCTCTTCTTGCAACGCCTTGTAGGAGCTCTTTGCAGAGGCCAACAGCTCTAGTGAGCGATCAACATCTGAGGCAGTAAGTGAAAACGCCTCTTCTAGCTGCTCATCTATTAGCTGTGCCTGCGCCGACACTCTTTCTATAAATGCGTTGCGTTGTCGGCGCTGTGTGCCTAGCACAACGCTCCATACAAATACCAGCACCAATACCAGTAACAACAGCAAGGTGAGTCGCCGTCCCCATGAACTCCCCGGTTTAATGCCGGCAAGCAGTTTCTGCACACTAATATTAAATTTTCGCGGAGATTGAACCGCGGCAACTTGTTCTGCTTGCCCAACATAGCCGACTTGCTCGATTGGCACATTGTGCCCATAATCGCTCTCGGTTGCCATATCTATATCAACCATGTTTGTTGGCAACGTTGCAGTAGCAACCGCACTTACTCCAACAGTTTGCACATCATCTTCATTCAATTCAGCATCATAAGCTGCCTCTTCTGTATCTATTCCTCTGTTGTGGTAGCGCCCAAACAGTGCAATAAGCCCAGCATCATCATTACTCTTTAAATCTGGGGTAAGTGACTCAATAATTTGCTGTGGTGCATTATTTTGAACAAATCGCTGCAAAGTAGGAGGAGCAACCCGAGCAGTAAAATACGAATTGGTTAAAACTATTAAATCGTTTTCTTCTATGTATCCAGATGCAGTGAGATCGCCAGAAATAAGTTTTTGGAACACTGGGCCTCGCTCTACAAATACTACACCTCCGCCTCGTGTAACTAAATACAGCACATTCTGCAAAGACAATGAGGCAGCAAGAGCAAAATTTCCCTTTTTCTCAAGATTTTTAAACTCTTTATCTATGAGCTTTTCAAAACCAGCAAGACTGTGAGTGTGTCCTTGTGCCACTGCATCACGAACCCTCTCAAACATCTCTTTAAAATCTTCTTTAGAAATAGAGTTTTGTATAGAGGCAACAATAAAAAGATTCTCTGTCGAAACAAAATCGACGTGGAACGTATCAGACTCATTACCCAAATATATACTGTATTCCCACATGTACACTATATTTATAGTATAAACAGGGCATAAAACACAAGAAACGCTGCAAGCAACGCCTGAATATAAGCAAGAATATCAAGCACCCCACCATCATTTATAGTAAGTGCCTTTCGCATACTTGCCAGCTGTCGAATAAGAATAATACAAAAAAACATGTATAAAACAGACAGCACAACTCCAAAGAGCTTAATAAATATTCCTAACAAATCGCCGCTTAATAGTAAATCAACCATAAAATTACAATTAATGCATCATTTCATTAATAATACTCACTACATCGGCTGGTTCTGGTACCGCTAAAAAGTCAATATCTTGTGTGGGGCCTGCTGTTTGCACATGCACATCACCATAATTAAACAGTGATCGAATAAATCCATTCACATTAGATCCAACGTCAGACACCTCTTCAAGTGTGGTGGCGTTTATTTTTTTGGATAATATTAAAGTAATCAATGTCGAGCACGCGCTCATCGGTGACAATACCCACATTAAACAACCACAACAATACTTTCAAAAAAACATATGTTAAAAGCCCACTGTACCAAAATACATTCAAAAAAACAATTGGCTAACAGAAATAAAATTAGGCAAAACCAAGTTAAGAATGAGCGGTAGTATAAACGCACCCACAGCTGTTACTATCCATGGAATAAATGTAATTGGGTGCGCCCTAAGAAGCAAAATAATGTGTTCGTCTTCGTCTTGCGATTCAAATCTAACTTTTGGATATACAGAAAATGCGCCAAGATATCGCGTGTTCCGGTATTTTTTAAGAATGGGTTGACTATGTAGGGGCGAGTGTGGCATTTCAGCTATATATTATAGCAGGACATGAGCCTTTCAGGATCTGGTCCTGATTTTGGCCAAAAAAAATGCCCCGGCCATGACCTATTGTCCCGTTAAGTATCGTCGGCGCTATCTCGTTTCACGGCCCTGTTCGGAATGGGAAGGGGTGGTACCAAGACGCTCAAATCACCAGAGCAAAAGATATTATATAGATGGGAAGGGCCAAAGTCAAGACTGTGCAGCAGCTGCAACAGGAGGGAATGGTGGCTCTTCGGATAGTGCAATTTTTGCGCGGGTCGCGCCATCGGGGTGCAATATAAGTGCGTATGTTTCAGCACCATCTGCAGTTGCTCGCTCTTTTAGATAATCAAGCGTGAAGCCATCCATATTCGTTGGCATACCTGATATATGATGAATAGTATAACCACCATGAATAGTATAACTACTACTTAGCCTCATTGCATGATAATCCCTTGGGTGAATCTCACCAAAGTCAAGGCCAGCCTCATCATAATACGAAAAGGATGCAAGACTTCCTTCAGACGTTGACCCATACCTATCTAGTGCGCTTGGATCGCTTATAAGCCTTCCACTAGCAAATCCCATTTCCTTTAGAGCTTGAGCCACTCTATCAAAACTTCCTTGAACAATTGCTGCATAGCCATCTACAACATATCCTTTACGTTCCCGGTGTGTTGTGGCCCCAGCTTCAGCTCCTGGATCGGGAGAAGGCGCCATGTAGAAATCGTGAAAAATTTCCGCTGCAACAGTGTCTGGGTCTACTGCTAGGCCTGCAGCATTAAGCGTATTTTCAATTTCTCTCTCAGTAATCTCTTTTTCGAGAACAGCTCTAAAACGCGCATATAAACTATTTATGTTTCTTCTTGCAAATTCTGCTGTTTCTGGTTCTTCAATGCTGGCTAGTCTTTCAGCTACCTTACGCAAAGGATTTTCAGAAGATACGACCTCTTTTTCAGCCACACCACCTGCTTCACCGACCCGATCGTCTGCGGTTTCGGGTAAGGCGGTGTCCGTTTTTTCACCCACAGCATCGATTGCAAGCGCAGCGTCCAATGAAGGAACTTCTATTGGAGTCGTCCGCCGTTTGGTTCTTCATCCATGCAATGATTATGAACGAAATGAGGAGGGCTGTCAACTGTACTAATGCGAACGATGATTATCTATAGACGACTGGCTTGTCGACGAGAGCGAAGATGAGGCTAATTCTGCGTTGTTTTACATCTATTTTTTCGATGTATACAGTAATTGTTTTACCTATTTCTATACTTTCATGACCTGTTACCTTTGAAATATGAATAAGGCCTTCAATACCAGGTTCGAGCCTTACAATATACCCATACTTTTCTTTTCGTACAATTTCGCCCTTGATTTCTTTGTCTTTGGGGTAACGCTCTTCTATGCTCTCCCATGGATCTTGCTCAAGGCGCTTAATTGACAAGTTGAGTTTTAGATTGTCTTCATTTTTTTCAACCACCATTACATCAATATCGTCTCCAACATTAAGGAATTTGCGTGGATTGCTGACTTTTTGCCATGAAATTTCGGAGATATGAATAAGTCCCTCAATCTTATTAACCTCACAGAATACACCAAAGTCTGAAAAGCCAATAACTTTGGCCTTATATACCTTACCAACTTCGACTTCATCAAATTTTTTCCTTATATCTTTGTACGAAATGCCAAGGGCAGAAGCTTTTTGCGACACCACAAGGCGATTTTTTTCACGGTCTACCTCTAAAACTTTTACTTTAATTTTCTTTCCTACAAGCTTTTCTGGCTCTCTAAGATAGTCTTCGGTAAGTTGGATTTTTGGAATAACGCCACGAATACCCATAAACTCAATAAACACACCACCTTTGCCGTATTCACCACAAATTACTTCGATTTCTTCTTCTTTTTCGTGTTTTTCTGAAAGAATTTGCCATTTGCCATTTTCGAAGAATGATTTCATTGATACAACGGGGAAACCGTCTTTTGCTTCTTCTACCACAACCTTAACGGGGACTGTATCGTTTGATTGAAGGTACGGCAAATATGAGCCAAGGTCGTGCGCCTCCATGTTGCCCAAAACAGCATATGACTTCCAGCCAATATCAAAAAGAATACCTTTTTTAGTGAGATCAACTATCTTTGCCTGAATAATTGAGCCTTTTTTGGGGGGGTAAGGGGCTGCATGCCCAACAAATCCGCCATAGAAGTTGGCTTTGTTAGATTTTTTGCTGGCATTGGTTAATGTCCTCCTTTTTCATTTTGATACAGCAGATACTATATCATAGTGGCCCATAAAAAACAAGATTATGTATTAGTAAAACGCCCTGTACTGTACAGCTTCGGCAATCATTGGCTGCGTAATAGTTGGTGATTGAGCAAGATCGGCAATGGTTTGAGCAATTTTTAAAATCTTAAAATAAGACCGTGGAGAAAATTTATATACAGCACATGCTTGAGACAAAAACCCGCGCGCCTCGCTGTTGAGGTGTACTACTTTTTTTACCTCGTGTGAGGCCATATCGCTATTGGTAATACACTCTATGTTTTGTTGAATAAAGCGCGCGGTTTGCAAACCGCGCGCAGCAACAACCCGAGCTCTTATAACACTGCTTGACTCTTCTTTGTGGTGAGTGCTGAGCAAATCTGTTTCTGGTATGTGTGGTACGGTTACATGCAAATCAATACGATCAAGAATGGGACCAGATATTCGCTTGTTATAGTTTGCCCGTGCAAGCCTATTGCAGGTACAACGCTTATCTTTGTTTTGATAGTTACCACATGGGCAGGGGTTGGCAGCAGCAATGAGTAAAAAGCGAGAGGGATACGTTACGGTGCCATGAACACGAGTAATAGTAACTATACCGTCTTCTAGGGGTTGGCGTAGTGCTTCGGTAATAGAGCGAGGAAACTCGGGAAATTCATCCATAAAAAGCACTCCGCGGTGTGCTAGCGTTACTTCTCCAGGCAATAACCCGGCACCACCACCTATCATACCTGCTCGAGAAATAGTGTGGTGAGGCGCACGAAATGATCGAGCAATCGTAAGCCCCTCACCCTTGCCGCCACATAATATAGATTGAATTTTGGCAATATCCAGCTGCTCGTTTTTTGTCAGCGGAGGCAATATAGATACAAATGCCTTGGCGAGCATGGTTTTGCCGGTACCTGGTGGCCCGCGAAGAATAACATTGTGTCCACCTGCAGCAGCAATTTCTAGTGCCCTCTTTGCATGCTGCTGCCCCTTTACGTAACTAAAATCGTATTCATTGTTGGTTTGTTTTACGCACACGCACCTCAAGCTGTGCAGTGTCTACCGGTGAAAGTTGCACTATTCCTTGGCTAAACTTGATTATTTCTGCAAGGGATTGCATACCATATATTGCTATGTCTCCATGTACAAATGCTGCTTCGCTGCAATTGTTAAATGGAACAAAAATACGCTTATAGCCGTGTTTTTGAGCAAAATCTATTATAGGTAGCACACTGTTCACGGCATTCACCTCGCCATTGAGCGATATTTCACCAATAAAAAGTGAGTCTCTCAAAAGTTCTCGGGGTACTATGCGCTGCGCGGCGAGTATGCCAACAGCAATAGGCACGTCAAATCGTGAGCTTTGCTTTGGCACATCGGCTGGCGCCAAGTTAACAATAATGCGACGTGCCGGAATGTCATAATTTGCATTAACCAACGCGGTGCGCACACGCTCCTTTGCCTCTTCAACAGATTTACCCGGCAAACCAACAATTTTTAGCTGTGGGAAACCTTTTTTTGCGATGTCTACTTCTACAACTACTGCCAGCACCTGCATACCCACTACAGTTGCGGAGTGAACTCTTGCAATCATACGAGAATAGTAACGAAGAAAAATTAAGGAATTCTTATGTGTTGTGCCGTGATTTCATAAATTCTGCAACCGCCGTTTCGATAACCACAGCCACAGGCACAGCAAGAATCGCTCCAAGCAGCCCACCCAGCCTGCCTCCTACAGAAAGCGCAATAAGAGTCATTATGGGGTTTATCCCGGCGGTTCTACTTATGACATAAGGTACTATTACGGTGTTTTCTAATTGCTGAATAATAAGATAAAGCACAAATGCACTACCCCCTGCAAAAAGCGATGTCGATGCAGCAACCATAACTGCAGGAACTCCAGCCACGATTGGTCCTACTACAGGAACAACCTCAAGCAACCCAGCTAAAAAACGCCAACGACAGCGCGTAGGGAATACCCAAAAGAGAAAGCCCCACATATGTTGTAAACCCAATAACGAGCATGAGTATAAGCTGTCCACGCATCCATGCTCCCATGCGCAGTTCAATTTTTTGAGTAAATTCAGACACTACTTTTGCTTCGCGAGGCGACATAACCTTCTGAAGGAATTTGAGTAAAAATACTTCTTCGAGCAAAAAATAGAACGTAAAAAAATATCAATGAAACTATAAAAAAGAAATTAGAAAATATGGTGCCAGCTAACTTAAATATGTTCTGGGGAAAGTTAGGGAAAAACTTGAGCGCCGACTCTGCGGTGAAAAAATTTTGTGAGTAAAAGGAAACGCCTCTGACATGATTGCGGGTAGGTTGGTAAGGAACGAAATGCTCTCATTAACAATAGGTGGAAGAATGAAGGCGAGCACGAATACAATCCATGCCACCGTTGACATAAGCACAGTAAACGCCGCAAGCACGCGTGGCACACCCCTGCTGGTTAGTTTGTTGACAATGGGTTTGAGCGCGCTCATAAATATAAATGCCAAAAAGAGAGTAAAAAATAAGCTCTCTCACAATCCATAGCGCGCGCAGTAACAGCAAAAATACTACAGTGAAGATAATGGTTTTAGAGGAGATTTCTATGCGTTGCGTCATACCAAAAATTATTATATCACTTTATTACCTACGCATATGTGGTCTTCTCGCAAAGGTTACCACATATACCCGCTCTACTCCTGCGGTTTTTAAAACTCGTGCAATCTCGCGAATAGTTGCTCCCGTTGTCCACACGTCGTCGATGACCAAAACTTTTTTTGGCAAGGGAATGTGAGGGTTAATAACAAACGCATTGCACATATTTATGTATCGCTCTGCTCTTGTTGCAAGTTGAGATTGGGGCTGCGTATAGCGCGTGCGCGCAATAAGCGTAGACACATTTTTTTTGCAGCATTATCGCACACGCTTGTGCAAAATCATCAACCTGGTTAAAACCGCGCTCTTTGTATCTTTTTTTATGCAGTGGCACAGCCATTACTTCAAGATCATCAAAAAAAGTAGCACCAAAGCCAATAAGTTTTTCCCAAAACCCGCCTGGAATAACATCTATAAGGCTTGCAACGCCTCCTCGAATACGACGAAACTTGATTGCCTTTATGATTTTTTGTAGAGCACCATCGTACAAAAAAATGTTGAGCATGCCATCTATGCCATATAATTGCGCACAAACTCCATGTGTTAACCCATATATGCTTTCTCTTTCACAGTATGGGCATATATCATAAGGAGTACAAAACAACTTACTCTTGCATTCTGTACATATATATCTCCCCAGCGACCTGCAGTTAAAACATAGCTTTGGAAAAAGCAGGTCGAGTAATGATATACCCATAAATAACATAGAGGCATACTACCCAACAAGAATTAAATAATTCTTATACGATAAGCAGGTCGGGTCGCGAAGATTTTGTTATGGCAAATGCCTGTTGCAACTGCCATATACGAATTTTTTTGGGTCTCCCGAAAGCAATACTTCGGGTACACGCATTCCAGCGATTTCTTGAGGTCGTGTGTATTGGGGGTATTCTAAGAGCGTAACCATGTGTGTGCCCTTGTTGTGTAAAGTAGTAAGCAACTCATCACTTCCTACCGCCCTCATAAGTTCATCTAAAGGCACTTCAAAAAAACTCTCTTCTTGGGTGGCTGCATCTTTTTTTAATACGCCCTTTTGCACGCGCACTACCGCATCTATTATGCAAGCAGCAGCAAGTTCGCCACCAGTAAGAATAAAGTCGCCAAGAGAAACCTCTATGTCAAAGGCTGGGCGCACGCGCTCATCATAACCCTCATAATGACCCGCAACAATAATAAGGTGTTCTTTTTGAGCAAGCTCACGGGTAAGGTTTTGTGTAAGCTTCTTTCCTCGTGCTGACGTACCTATAACATAGCCACCACTCTCTTTTGCTGCCTGTATCGCCTTTTGTAGCGGCTCTACCATCATAATCATTCCAGCCCCTCCTCCAAAAGGACGGTCGTCTACGGTTTTATGGGGGTCATGGGTAAAATCTCGTGGATTAACAAATGCAATATTCACTTTATGAGCGTCTTGAGCGCGTTTAATAATGCTGTCCTCCAAAAACCCTTTAAACATGCCCGGAAAGAGCGATACAACGGTAATCTTCATGATGTTATTATAGCATTTCGGTTATAATCGACTTATGAAGTCGTTGGTGTTACGCGCTATTCGCTTATATCAAGCAACTGGGGTTATAGACAATCCAATTCGAAAGATGTTTGTGTCTGGCGTTTCTGTTTGCCGTTTTCAACCAACCTGTTCTGAATATGCATATGCTGCTGTAGAAAAGTATGGGGTTTTAAAAGGAACAATAAAAGGTATCGCAAGAATTGCACGGTGCCACCCATGGTCTAAGGGTGGGTATGACCCTCTTGTCTAGGTTGCAAATTGCGGCCAGGCCCCGTATGATCTATATGACATGTTTCACTCAAAACCCGTCTTCTTGGGCATTCTTGTTGTTATTTTTTTTAACTCTTGTCGCAGCTGTGCGCATTAATGCACAAAACAAGGTATTACTATTCAATCAGATCAAGATTGTGCTGTGTTTGATGAACATATGAATATAGTGACAACAAGTAATTATCGAGCGGTGCTTACAAAAAATAAGCAGGGTGAGCTTGTATTAACCTGTAAGGCCGAAAAACGTGCCAAACAGCACCGGCTCTATTATTACGTTTGACTTTGAAAACACCAATATACCATGCACATTTAAAATGGGAGATGCAATACAAACAACAGAAAACTGGAAAGAGGTGCTTACACCGCTGGGAAGCGCCACATATATTTGCTACTTTAATACCACACCATGAACGCACACCATTTGAGCAATTTAGAACAAGAGGTTATGGGTGTAATATGGCAACTTGGAGAGTGTACTGTGCGAGATGTGGTAAAGGCACGCGTGGGCAAGAAAAGCCTTGCATATACAACAATTGCGACAATTGTTGACAGGCTGTACTCAAAAAAACTCCTCACACGAATTCAAAAGGGGAACCGGTATGTATATGTGCCACAAGTTTCTAGGGCAGAATTTGGTAAAAATGTTGCTGCAAGTTTTATTCAACGGTTCATGAAAAATTTTGGTTGATGTTGCCATGGCGTCGTTTGCCGAATCAATTGATGATCTTCCCGAAAAAAGAGGCGATTCCTTCTAGAAAAAATTCAGGAGTATGAAAAAAATAATGCATATCTTGTGTTAATATGTGGGGTTTTTATTGCAGTGGCCCTACTTTTTGGTGTTATTTTATGCTAAGTTTATGCCATTTTTATCGAACAAGGCCATATATATGTGTAAAAATGTGGTTGCATCGATATCTATTCAGCAGGTCCCCCATTTTTTTTCGACAGGGATTTTGTATTTTGGTTTGTTGTATTGTGCATATGTAGCGCTCCAAATTTTTGAGCGCTATACCAATATAAAAAGCTTGCGCGGGGCTTTGCCCGCGCGCAAAAAAACAATCATACACATGTTCAAAAAATAAAGACGTTGTATTCATTTTTGCCAGATATTCATGTGGTTTCTACAAAAGGCTCTCGTGCATTTTCACTTGGTTTTTTTCACCGAAAAATTTATCTTTCTACTTCACTTGTTAAAAAACTTTCTCAACAAGAGCTTGAGGCAGTTATACTTCACGAGTACAAACATGTACGAGATTTTGATTCGCTAAGACTTTTTATAGCATTCGCAGTAGAAAGTGCCTTGCTATTTATTCCCTCACTAAAAGAGCTCACCATGTTTATGCGTATAGATAGAGAAGTTGAAGCAGATGCTTTTGCGGTGGCAACTCAAAACACAAACCGGCACATTCTTTCTTCGCTTAAAAAATTCTTAAGCCCGGATTCGATGTATGCGTCTGGCTTTATTCCAAGCTTTACCCCAGACAATATGTTTGATGCGAGGGTGTCTTCTCTGGTCAAATCGCACAACATGGAGAAAAAACCCATATCACTTCGTCGGCTACTAATAAGTGTGTGTAGCTTTTTATTTTTGGGCTATCTTGCATTAATGCCTGTGCACGCAGCCGAAATGCTCATTAATGGTAAGCCTGGAGTGGTTGCCTGCACAGAAACATCTCCACTATGCCTTGCAGTGTGCGAAAATAGTTCTAAACTCACATATTGACCATAAGTTATGCGCATATTGAGATACATTCGACTTCAAAACTCTACCCACATTTATCTTTTAGGAATTTTCATGCTATTTTGGGCTATATTTGATGGCATTCTTGCATATTTAAGCCCTTTAATTATTACAGAACATGGATTAACTAAAACCTCTATGGGGCTTTTAATAGGTTCGTCTTCTGTGTTTGGTGCTTTGTTTGATATGGCAGCAGCAAAAATGCTGCCCAACACCCGCTATAGACGCATATTTATTGTTATGTTTTTGCTTTGTCTGGCATATCCATTTGTTCTTTATAATGCGCGGGTGGTGGGGGTTTATATAGCCGCAATGGCAATGTGGGGAATATATTATGATCTGAAGAACTTTGGACTCTATAACTTTGTAGGCACGCACATAAAAGCAAAAGATCACGTTGCAAGCTTTGGTATTGTGCAAGCCCTGCAGGGCGCAGGATATGTTATAGCACCTGTAATTGCTGGTATTGCCGTTGCCGAAACAATTACATGGGTTCCTTTTTCTTATGCCCTCTTCTTTTTGTTTTTAGCGTTTATTTGTTTTGTGGTGCTTTCAGCACAAATGCCTGCACCAACTCAAAAAGATTTGTCCACTAAAAAGCAGGCTGCTGTCTCTTTTCGTACGCTGTTCTCTATTAATAAAATTATTTTTCCAGGGCTTTTGCTTACGTTTATGCTCTATGTAATAGATGCGTTCTTTTGGACCATCGGACCACTTTTAACCGAAATATTTTCGGGCAAGCACAGTGAGCTCATATTGGCTGCTTATACCTTTCCCGCTTTGGTAGTGGGGTGGGTGGTGGGTAAAATAACCACGCACGTTGGAAAGAAAAAAACTGCATTTATGAGTCTGTTATTGGGCTCGTTGCTGCTTATGAGCTTTGTGTTTGTTGCCTATGATTTTTTACTTACTCTTGGGGTGGTGTTTTTTGCCGGTATATTCTTTTCGCTTTCTATGCCTGCTGTTAACGGCGTGTACGCTGATGTTATTAAAGAAAACAGCAACCACGAAAAAGAGGTAGAGGTTTTAACAGATTTTTACACCAATTTGGGCTATGTTTTTGGGCCGGCTGCTGCTGGCTTTATTGCAGATACAATGGGCATTGCAGCAGCCCTATCTGTTGTAGGTTTTATAGGGTTTTGCACTGCCATTATTCTCATATTAATAACTCCATTGCATATTACTATTCCTCGCGAACTCTGAGCATTCTTGTACAATGTCTGTAGTCTACGCAGACATGAAAAAGAGCATTACTTTTATTACCGGATGCATTGTTGGGGGGTTTTTGTACACGCTGTGGGCATTCCACATTTTTTTTAGTGGCAGCCAAATTGAACCTATTCTTCCCACAATAGCATATGGGGTTATTTACGTTGGCATAGGGGTATTGGGCTATCACACGTTTCTTAAAGAGTCTGTAACTGCATATGATGAGCTCTTTGTTTTTTTCAATGTTATCCCTGGAGCGCTGTATGTGCTCATAATCTGGGCCCTCATATATTCAAAGATTTTCTAACCAGTGTTTGGTACAATGCATGAAAGTCTATGTTACCGTCTTTTCTTATTACATTTCGCGAAGTACTTGAAGCCTCACTTATTGTGGCAACAATTCTTGGCATACTTGTAAAACTTGGTCACCACAAAAGCGTAAAAACCGTGTGGATTGCAACGGGCGCAGCAGCAGGAGTAAGTTTTTTACTACTAGGGCTAGGGAGTCTTTTTGGTTTTGAGGTGCAAAAAGTATACTCGGGTAAAACTGAAGAATTCATTGAAGGCACACTCATGATTATCTCGGCTGTGTTTATAACCTGGGCTGTGTTTTTTTTGCATACATATTTTTCGAGATATAAAGTAAGACTGTTACAACATGTTAAAAAAATCGTAGAAGCAGAAGACCAAAGAGGAATTTTTGTATTGGTTTTTACAGCAGTGTTTAGAGAAGGGTTTGAGATTGTTTTGTTTCTTACTACTATATACTTTTCCTCAAACCCGCAGCAGATTTTTGCGGGGTTCTCTGGTGGGCTTGTTGCGGGCATGCTTGTGTCTATGGCTCTTTTCACAGCAACGTTACGCCTTCCGGTATATTATGCGTTTAGAGCTACAAGTGTGCTTCTTATTTTTTTTGCAGGCGGGTTGCTTGCACGTGGTATTCACGAATTCAGCGAGGTTGGCTTAATCCCAGAGTTCACAAAAATTACTCTTCCTATGGTGCCGGCAGCCGATTCATTCTCCGCACAAATAATAAAGGCTTTGTTTGGCATCTCACAACATATGGATGTAGCTCAAATATCCTTGTATGCTACTTATGTTGGTTTTATGTACTGGTATGTGTTTGTAAGAAGATCACAAAGCTCAGCAAAAGCAATATGAAGCACAAGTTGCTGTGCTCTAAAGAAAATAGCAGTCCCCGTCTTGTGGAGATGGGGGGAGTTGAACCCCCGTCCGCAAAGGCATTTTATAAACGTTATAGCTAGAAATAGCTGGTTTTTGCTTCTGTTTTGCAGGTAAACGCGCAAACCTTACAAAAAAGCCGATGAGGTTTTTTCTACGCATGTGCTCATCGAAAACACGCTGCGCTATAGTCTATGATTTTCATCTCTTAGCTCAAGACGTTGCTAGGAGAGGGTAACACTTAAGCAAAATTGAATGCCAAGCGAGTTTGTGCCTTTGCAGGAACGAAACCGTCAGCAAAATTTTGCCCAGCCATTACGTCAGAAAGTTTTTCTGCGTTTGTGTTTTGTATTTAACGGATGACTCCGTTCTAGCCGCTTATAAAAGTACAATCTTCACGTCGATACCCGACATCCCCTATAAATATAGCTCTAAGTATAACATAAGAATGCCTGTACAGAAAGTCACAGCGGCCAAAAACACAAAAAGCCAGCTCAATATTTTGGCCTGTCTTACATACATTTCTGTTGGGAGATTTTTTTGTAGCGTTTCTGGCACACCCCAAAACGTCAACCACCATGCAAAAAATCTTTTATAAAGCACCTCGTTTCTGCCCACAAAAACAACAACACAAAGGAATGCTGTTATGATAAAGAGAAACATAGCGACTATAAATAGTGGACTCATGATTTGAGATATTCTTTAAGCTCTTTTTGAATTCTACGAGTCTCGTCGCGGTTTTGCTCAACCTTTTTAACCTCCCAGGTTTTACGGCCCTTTCCGAGACCAAGCTCTAACTTTACAAAACCTTTTTTTACATAACTAGATAAGGGTACTATGGTAAGGTTTCCTTTTGTGTTCCAGTTAATTACGCAGGCGCTCGAGCTCTTTTTTATGCAATAATAATTTTCTCGAG
>LMZU01000038.1 GCA_001567245.1 Microgenomates bacterium OLB23 | reverse complement strand
TTTTGTGCCGCTCCTTGCACCGCAGTTTTTATTGCTTGCACTTCCCGAATGGCTTATTGTGCTACTGTCATCTAACACCAACATGCGGGCTTTGCAATACCACTATACCGCTCTGCTTACTCCATTTATTTTTATAGCGCTTCTATACGGACTTAAAAAAAATTTCAAGGAATAAAACACTTATTACCCTTGCCGTTGCTATGATTCTTTTACAAATTCCACGATTTGTTCCGCGCAGCACAATACAAACTCGGTATGTGGCACCATCAGAAAAAACTATGAGTGTGGTAAAGCAGTGGCGAGAGGCGCTGGCAAACCCTGAAATACCAGTTTCAACCTCGGGGCACCTTGCACCTCATTTTTCGGGCAGAAGGTACTTTTATAACTTCCTTTATGACTATGCATATTTTAATCAGGGCATAACAGACGAAACAATATATGCTTTGGTATCTCACTACGAAAAAGCTGACTATGTAGTTATATTAGAATCAGAAATGGACCCTACCGATGAGAAGGTAATGTATTACTATGCTCACCTGCGTGCAAACACTTCTTTCAAGAAAGTTTTTGATAAAGATGGAATAGAGGTTTATAAGAAGCAATTATAAGGATACTATTTTTTGTATTTAGGAAAAACATCTGCAAAATGTGTGCGTTCCTCATCTGAAGGTTTTACAACAGGCTCACCAAGGTTCCAGTATTTTTTTCGATTGTATAAAAGTGGATTGGTTGATGTGCCTTCTTGTGCGGCTACAACCTTTCCCACAAACATTGTGTGGTCTCCAAAGTTTTCTGAATTAATGAGTGTACATTCGGCAATAAATACTGCATCGGGAACATATATAAGGCCAGTTGTTGTGCTGCGCTCTAATCGGTAGCCGAGTTCTTGTAGTGCAGCTATTTTGTTTACTGTGTGCCCGGTGCTATTGCCAATAAGGCTTGATAGAACATTATGATGAGCTGCTGCAAGGCTTACGCTGAACATTTTTGTCTCGCCTATGTTTTCTGCGGTAGCTTTTGAGCGGTAGTTGCCAATATGCACCGAGATAATTGCAGGTTTGTACGAAAGCAAATACGTCCACTCTGCAGCCATTAAGTTGTCGCCATTTAAACCCTTACTGCCAATAATGCCTACTGTAGTAGTAAATCCTTTTGCTAATTCACTTGTAGGAGTAATTTCCATGTAGTTGGTCTATTGTATCACACAGAAGAGAAAGTTATAATTTTGTATCCACACGTTGGTTTTTATTTGCTATGAGTATATTGTCTCACTGGTTTGGGAGAAAAAATAAAGCTGTTGCCATACAAAAAAACAGTATTGCAATGCGGGCGCTTGGCGTTACTACAGCACATGGGGGAATACAGCTTTATTATCGCGATGGTACCACAGGTGCACTTATGAATATTGAGAGTCGCGATGGTATTGCATTCCATGACCCAGAGCCAGTAAAAATATTCCCGCCAGAACATGGCGATTTAATAGAGCAGATTCGTTTTTATGCGCATGACGCGATACACTCATGCGCAGTACAAACTACCTGCTCAGGAGCCATGGTACCCATCGGTAACTAAAGACTTGCAGGAGTTTCATCTTGCTATAGACAACTCTGCCCTAGAGCCGTTGGTAGAGTTGCACGACCCTGAGCGCGATGAGCGCGTACGCTATCAGTGGAGACCATAACATTTTTGCGTACGCAGTATCAAAAAGATGGAGCATTGTGGAAAGAAGAAAAAACTTGTGCTCACAGGCCGTAGAGGGTTTTTTGATGAGGGATCCCTAAGGCCAGAGATATGTTTTAAGGTAGAAGACGGCATTATGCTTTTGTACACCGTACGCAGAAAAAATGTACAACCAGGTCAGTTTGCAGTGGGTGCGGCGCTATTTGACAACGATGAGCCTACAAAGCTCTTATGGCGTTCAGAAAAACCGCTATGGAGTCAGCATGATCAGTGGAAGAATTCACTGGCACACCCAATTGGAGTAGTAATGTTTAATCAGCATATATACATGTATGTGCAGGTAAAAGGACTTGGCGTGCATATTGTGCTGCTGCCTTCTGCTGCGCTGCTTGCACATATTCGTTATCATAACGTTTCACCAAAGCTTAATCGTCATCATAAAAATCCTCTCATTGCGCCTTCGCAACAAAACAGCTGGGAAGCATTTACCACATTTAATGCAGCCGCGCTATATGCTGATGACAAATTTCATATTGTGTATAGAGCGCAAGGGTATGATTATGTTTCGGTGCTTGGGTATGCTTCCAGTACAAACGGTTATGACATTAATGAAAAACTCGATACACCTATTTATCATCCTCGTGAACAGTTTGAATTTGTTGGTGAAGAAGTTATTGCTGACCCCTCTCAGGTTGCAAAAAAATTTATGTCTGGGGGTGGGTATGGAGGTTGTGAAGACCCACGACTTACCCTCATCGACGACAAGGTGTATATGACGTATGTTGCATTTGATGGTATGAACCCTCCCCGTGTCGCATTAACATCTATAGACTTGGTTAACTTTTTATCTAAAAATTGGCAATGGGAAAAGCCAGTTCTTATTTCACCCCCAGATGTTGTCGATAAAAATGCGGTGATCTTTCCAGAAAAAATTAATGGCAAATATGTTATTATGCATCGCATATTTCCTGACATTCTTATTGACTTTGTTGACTCACTAAATTTTGATGGGACTACATTTTTAGAGGGAGCACATAAAATAATGCCACGTCCCGATAAATGGGACAGTCGAAAAATTGGTGCGGGTCCACCACCGCTTAAAACAGAGTATGGGTGGCTTCTCATTTATCAGTCAGTTGGCAATCAAGATCCAGGTCGTTACAAAATTGGTGCGATGCTTTTAGACCTTAACGATCCTACACAAGTTTTATATAGGGCAAATAACCCCATACTTTCACCCGAGGCATGGTATGAAAACGAAGGGTTTAAGTCGGGAGTTGTGTATCCGTGCGGTGCAGTTATTAAAGATGGCATTCTTTTTGTGTACTACGGCGCGCCGATTCACATGTTTGTGTCGCAACGGCGCCGCTCTCTGAGTTTCTTGCGCATCTTATGCGTCAAGAAGAGGTAAGTCTTAAGCCTGCAATTTTACCCATGAGCGTGTAAGATTATTCTGTAATGATAAAACTTCAACGCGATAGGCATAATCCACTACTTGCTCCTAACCCTGCCAACATATGGGAGTCGTATGCAGCATTTAACGGCGCTGTAGTGAAAGATGAAAATGGATATCATATGGTATATCGTGCGGTATCTAATAATCAAAAAGTAGGATCTACAATTTTACAGCTATCTACAATAGGTTATGCAAAAAGCCATGACGGCAGCATTTTTGATGAACATACGCAACTCATTGCGCCAAAGGAAAAGTGGGAAACATATGGCTGTGAAGACCCACGAATAACAAAAATTGATGACATGTATGTCATATTTTATACAGCACTATCTGGATTTCCATTTAGCCATGAAAACATTAAAGTTGCCGTTGCACTTTCGAAGGACCTTAAAAGCATAGACGCACGACATCTAGTAACCCCATTCAATGCAAAAGCCATGACACTCTTTCCTAGAAAAATTAATGATAAGTATGTGGTTCTATTTACCTATCATACCGATCAACAGCCATCGTACATTGTAAAAGCAGAGTGCACCTCTTTGAGTGACTTGTGGAGCGAGGCGTTTTGGGAAGATTGGGAAGCACACTGGGAAGATCATATTATTCCCCTTAAGCGCCTCAATCGTGATTTTATAGAAGTAGGCGCAACACCCATAGAAACAGATAAGGGTTGGGTATTTTTTTACTCGTATGTGCGCAATTACTACATAGGTGAGCCAAGGCAGTTTACTATAGAAGCTGTCCTGCTAGATAAAGATAATCCAGGAACAATTATTGGACGCATTAATGAACCTCTGCTTGTTCCAGAAGAAGAATATGAAAAAGAAGGAATGGTATCAGACATAGTGTTTCCTTCTGGTGCAATTAAAGACGGTGAAGCATTTCATGTATATTATGGTGGGGCTGATACTGTTGTGGGGCGTGCCTCTATACATGCCGATATTCTCATGCAGCAGTTTGTTGACAAACCATCGCTTACCCCACGTCTCAAAAGATACGAAGAAAACCCAATAATGGAACCGCACAAAGAGCACACCTGGGAGGCGCTTGCAGTGTTTAACCCAGCTGCCTTATATATGCAAAATAAGATACATATAATTTATAGAGCTATGTCGCTCGACAATACCTCAACCATGGGGTATGCAGCATCTGATGATGGATTTAATTTGACTTATAGGTCTATTCAACCAATATATATGCCCCGTTTTGGATTTGAAGACAAGAGAATTCCTGGAGGGAACTCGGGTTGCGAAGATGGTCGTCTTACACTAATTGATGGGAGGGTATACGTAACATATACTGCGTACAATGGTGTTGATGTGCCTCGCGTTGCTTTGAGCTCTATAGCTGCAGAAGATTTTGCAGCAGGAAAGTGGAACTGGTCTGAGGCTCATTTAATTTCTCCACCTGGTGTTGATGATAAAGATGCATGTATTTTTCCGGAGAAGATTCATGATAAGTATGTGGTGTTTCATCGTATAGATGGAATCATTGTTATTGATTATGTTGATTCACTCGATTTTGATGGTACAACATGGTTGCGTACCTTGGAGTACATAAATATTACCGAAGAGGTGTGGCATGGGTTAAAAATTGGTATTGCAGGCCCCCCTATTAAAACAAATGAGGGCTGGCTACTTTTGTATCATGCTATTAGCTCGGTAGATAAAAACTATCGACTGGGAGCAATGTTACTTGAGCTTGATAAGCCTGCGGTTATAAAGGCGCTCCTACCATATCCTATTTTAGAGCCGGAGCGCGATTATGAAACACAAGGCATAGTGAATAATGTGGTGTTCCCGTGTGGCGCTGTAGATAAAAATGGCACATTATTTGTGTACTATGGTGGTGCAGATAGAGTGATTGGAGTAGCAACAATAGAGATGCAAACATTGTTGCATGCGCTGCTTTTGTATAAACGATAATATTTATCGAAAGTGAATGTCTTGTATAAGAAGTGGGTTAGACATAACCGCAATGTCTTCTGGTGACAGTATGTACTTTTCAACAACGTAACTGCCAATTTTATGAACAGATGCTGCGCTCGTTGCAATGCGAACTTCTTCTGTTTTCCACCATGTCATATCTTCAGCAACACCGTTATGTAGCGAAGGGATCATTATTAAATAAGTGGTGGGTTTTTTCTCAAATGGAATTGCCTTATGACGAAACTCCTTCTGCACATATTCCATTGCATATCGCGGCGAGTAACCAAAAAGCTCTGGGCTATAAATGTAGTATCCAAAGTCTTCATTTGTGTGTAAAAATATTGTGCGTGCCATGGAATAATTTACTTTCCATGATAACTCTTGCTGTTGAATGTGTTGTATGCCGCTATATATGTGCCACAAAAGAATTGCGCCAATACCTGCGTACCAAATTTTTTTTTGGCGCAACAGTGTAGAGTGATGCGATAAAAATATAAACACAAGGAACAAAAGCCCATGTGTAATAATTCCATATGTCTCCTCTGTATAAAAATGTTATACACCAGTAACCTCCATACAAATAGGCCAACAAGCCATATGCATCTGCCTGTGCAAGTTTTTTATGCCGCCACTTTATGAATGTATATACAGCTGCGGCGGCAACAACTGCACCCGATAGCCATACCCAAGAGTTTCTGATAATTTCTTGTTTGTAAAAAAAGAACCCACGAGGCGCTGTATAAGTCAACACTCAGTGACTGCAGTCTCAGGTGCGCTATTTTTTGTAGATACTCAATTACTGCATTTGTTTGCAAAAAACCATTGCGCAATTCAAAAACAATAAATGTAGAGAGAGGCAGCAAAATAGTAAGGTAACCTACAAGGTGCAGGTATTTTTTG
>LMZU01000037.1 GCA_001567245.1 Microgenomates bacterium OLB23 | reverse complement strand
CTAAAATACCCATAATCACAATTAAAAACCCACCCAGTAAAATGCCATATAGAAGCTTATTGGGCTCAATAAAGAACAGCGATGCTACTACAATTGCAAAATAAATTCCTAGCCCTCCAGCTCGTGGGATAACACCCGTATGCACATTGGCTGGATGCTTACGAAAGCGGGTATCATCTACCAATCGCAGTTTATATGCAAGCTTTATTACTGCAGGCGAAGCAATGTAAGAAATGATTGCAGATAAAACAATGGTTAACAGTATTTCTCCTATTCCCATTACAAAGCAACGAGAAGAATAATTTTAATAAATATGTATGTACTGACTACAATAATCGCAATGTTTACAAACCGCACAATGCGTTCCACAAAAAAATCTTGCTCCACGAACTTTTTAACTAAAAAGTAATTAATCGTAATGGAAACAAGCGAAGCAATTGGTATGGTAACAAGTAACCATGTATCAATAATTTGCTCTGCTCCAGTTGGTAAGGAATAAAATAGAGGAACCTGGGGCGGTAATCTGACATATGCAATAGTAGCAAACACTGCCATAATAACAACAGAAACCAAATATATTATAGGGGCAGACATTGTAGCGATCTTGAACATGAAGATATTATAGCAAAGCACACGTTTGACAGGTTGCTCTAGACAAGGTAAAATGACTTCATGTTTACGCTACCTGATCTTCCATATGACTACAGCGCTCTCGAACCGCATATAGATGCAGACACCATGCGCATACATCATGATAAACATCATGGTGCTTATGTAACAAATCTTAATGCCGCCCTTGAGGGGTACGACGAGTTTAGTTCGCTTACTATTGAAGATCTCATTATGCGTATTGATTCTGTTCCCGAATCAATACGCACTACTGTTCGCAACAATGGTGGCGGCCACTATAACCATAGCCTATTTTGGCAGTTGATGTCTCCACAAGGAGGTGGTGAGCCAAATGGCATGCTGCTCGGTGCACTTACCTCAAGTTTTGGCAGTTTTCAGAACTTTACCGAAGAGTTTAACAAGGCCGGACTAGCTAGATTTGGAAGTGGATGGGTATGGCTTGTGCCCCACAATAAAGGCTTGAAAATAGTTTCAACACCAAACCAAGACAGGGCGCCACACCTATTTTGGGCTGTGACGTGTGGGAACATGCCTACTATCTTAAACACCAGAATAGAAGGGCGGATTACCTTGCAACCTGGTGGAACGTTGTTGACTGGAATATCATCGCGCAACGGTACGAGCAGTCACTGTCATGAAGAAATTTTTACTTCTTGCACTAGTTATCTTCTGTTCATACATTGTCTTTACCTATGGTGACACTGTATATTCGTCACTCGTTTCGTACAGAAATACTACAATCAATCCAATTGTGTCACCGTTCATAAAACAACCAATAAATACTATAGAAGATACTGATGTGACAGCTTCTATAACGCCCCAAACTAAAAAAAGATCTGTTCAACTTCCTGTTAGTGGAGACGAAGAAGAATGGGGCGTTGCAAAGGAAATAGAAAAAGGTACATATACGATCCGCGTTGGTAACGATGCTGCAATGGGAACACCTCAGGAGGTTTTTAATGCACTAAACGCCTATCGCGCAACAAATGGCAAATCCTCACTATCTTGGGATGACAACCTCGCCCGCTATGCTCAAAGTCGTGCTGAATATATGAGTAGCATTAAGACTACCGACCAGCACGCAGGGTTTAACTACTACTTGGAAAATGATGACGGTTTTAATCGACTAGGATTTTATCAGTTAGGTGAAAATTCTTACTATGGCGGCCCACTTACAGGCACGCATTTAATTGAGTGGGTTTTTGCAAAAAGCCCTGGTCACGATGCAAATCAAAAAAGCTCAGACTGGACACATGTTGGCGTAGGAGTGTCTGGATCGGCAGTAAACCTCAATTTTGGAGGTAGCAAAATGTAAATTAAACCTTTTCTGTAACTTTGTATTCTATTTTCTTCCCCAGTAACATGCGAGTATGTGCTTCAAGCGATGGCAGTGACGAAAACAAGAATGAAATAACTGGCAATAAATACCATTGTATGAATAGCATAGGAACATTTTTGAGCTCTGTTTTTATTTTTGCTTTCTGTCGTAGCTTGTAATCAAAATACAACGACAATATAAGCAAAATAGATGAGAGTGTGAGTATAAACGATGAAAGTTTTGGCAACAAAAACCCAAAAACCGTTCTTCTGAACATAGGGTTAACCAAGGGCGGTATTGAGGCACTAATAGTTAATAAAAAAAATGACGTTGGCCATAGAAAGTGTGTTTCGACTACATGAGATATTCGTTTAAACTTAACCATGAAGGGAATTTCGGGGCTATGCAAAGCTCTTACTATTGCATAGGGAATATCTGTTACGCCCCATGCCCAGCGCTTTTCTTGCTCGTAACGAGTTTTAAATGTTTTCCAAAGGGTATGAGACAGCACTCCATCTCGAATAACAGGCATATAGATGGGCACGGTTTTTACCTTGGCACCCAAAGAAAAAAACGCCTGCATCCATATGTGCCAGTCTTCTGGAATAATATCTGTATCCCAATAATCAATAGACTCCAAAAGCCAGAGGTTAGTTGAATATGTAGAAATTTGAATGAGGTCATCTTCTTGCGATACATATGCGAACCTTACTACTGACGAAAGTATTGTTTGCACTCTCACTGGCAGAGGGAGCTTCCAAAAATTGTTATATAAAAGCACAGGAGCAGCATAAAAATGGTACAGGCTGTCTGGGTTTTTCAAAAATTTGTAGGTCACACAGGGTACGTAGTCGGGGGGCAACAGACTATCTGCATCACACACTGTAACCACAATGTCTTTAGGGTTAATACCCATTTCACGAGCTTTCTGCGATATAAATTTGGCTGCATATGTAGCATTACTCGCTTTGCCAATAACTTCTCCTGGGATAAGCTCGTGATACACAGTAGACACACTCCCAAATGTTGTTTTATATTTGTTTGTAATTTGTGTGCTTCTCTCTTTGGCCGCCTCTCCTTCTCTCTCTTCCATACCTAACACAATGTGTATATGCTTTTTATCATAGTTTTGAGCGGCCATATGGTCTAGCGTTATCGCTAATTTCTCTGCAGATTCCTTATAGTTCACAATAAGCATAAAGTGATGTATGCGTGTATAAGTAGGAATGTTTTGCACCTCGTCAAGCCAGCGAATACGTTCTACAACTTTCATAAGTCGGTAAGAGATGATCGAATAATATGCTGTTTTCATTGTTTTATAAAAAAAATAGAGAAGAAATGAAAGAATTAGGTACGAAGCTACAGCAGGATGAAACACCGACATCCACACCGGCATGGTAATTGTGGCCCACACTAAAAGCGGGATAAGTATTTCAATAAATCGATACATGCCGCCAGATTTATTGACAACAAATCGATTAATTTGGCTTGTCATAACAATAATTTATGTGGTTATTATATCAAAACTACCTTGCTCTCATATACGCAAGTGCTGTAACAATAATTGCTGTTAACAGTGCTATATTAAACAATGATAGCAGTTTGAACACATACATAAGTGAGATAACCAGCGATGCTAAAGCCACAGTGAACGCTACTTTTCGCGTAACCTTTCCTATGCACAACAACAAATATAGCAACAAGGCAATAAGCACATGTAGCGTTGCAATAGGCAAAAAACCAGAGGGAGGAATGGTGATAACTATAGCTGCAATTGTCACACCTGTTACGACTGCACTCACTATCAATGTATACTTCATGAAATTTATTATACTTATCGTATGACCGATAGAGCCATGCACCTAATAATTGGACTTTTATTGTTAGGGCTTTTTACCTTTTTTGCACAAAATGTACTCACTAAACAATATATAACTACTCAAATAAAAATACCTGAACGAAAACAAGCAGTACCTACTCCAACAGAAGCAGCGCTCACAAACTGCCTTGGACCCTATATTGAGTTTGCAGAAGGTACAGCCTGGACATACGACATAACAACCGACAATGCGGTAACACAGCATAAGGTAATCCTAAAAAAGCAAGTAACAGGCCATATGGAGTTTGAATCAATTAATCAATCAACCAACAAAACTACGACTTCAATAATAACGTGCAAGGGGTATGCTATATATGGATTACCGTTTAACTTGTTAGCAACAAATACAAGCCTTGACCAAAACAAAGAGATAGGCAACCTACTGCAGCAAATAGAATTTATCCCTGCTAAAAAGGTTGCTCAAAACTATACGTGGACAACCAACATAAATATTGGTTCACTATTGCCTATTGTTATAAGCGATGCACCATTTGCATTGGAGTTTAAAGTGGTAGCTGTAGAAAAGAAGAATGTGCTTGGCACCATATCCGATGTGGTTTCAATACAGAACAATGCAAAAACTAAAAACGGTATTGATTTAAAAGACTTTTTTTCTATTGAATATCAATTGGGTGAGGGTATAGGACTAACACAAGCGCAAATTAGTACAAATCTTCCTGGAGAGCCTCGAGTAAATATAGTGGTGAAGCTAAAGAAGTTTTCAAACTCTCTTTGATTTCATTTGCTCTACAATACTGTTGGGAACCTCCTCGTAGTGTGACGGTTCCATGTAAAAGAAACCACGCCCCTGTGTGAGTGAACGTATGGTTGTTGCATACCCAGATAGCTCTGCAAGCGGTGCATTTGCTTTTACTATTGTTGAATTTCCTCGCTTTTCTGTTCCTAAAATCTTACCACGTCGGCTAGAAAGATCACCAATTACTGTGCCCATAAATTCATCTGGAACTGTGGTCTCCATTTTCATAATGGGCTCAAGAAGTGAAAGACCTGCCTTTTTAGCGCCCTCTTGCAGTGCGATAGAACCAGCAATTTTGAAAGCCATGTCAGATGAGTCAACATCATGGTAGGTACCGTCGTACAATGCAACTTGCACATCGGTAACCGGATAGCCAAGCAATACACCCTTTTCCATTGCTTCTACAACACCCTTTTCGACAGATGGAATAAATTCTTGTGGAATGGCTCCTCCTTTTATCTCGTTAATATACTTGTAGCCCTCTCCACGCCCAAGTGGGGTAAGTCTAAGGAAACAGTGACCATATTGACCACGGCCTCCGCTTTGACGAATGTATTTACCTTCTATCTCTACTTCTTTGCTTATTGTTTCTCTGTATGCAAC
>LMZU01000036.1 GCA_001567245.1 Microgenomates bacterium OLB23 | reverse complement strand
CGCCGAGACGCTGCGCGAGCTGCTGGATGGGGGGCATGGCCTCGGACGACGATGCGGACGACTCGAGCACCGATCGTCAGGGCGAGCCGCACTGACTCACAAGTGGCGCCAACAGCGCACCACAACGTTTTCCGACCCCGGGGTAATGCCCCGGGGTCGGATCTATCTTTGTTCCCTGCTAGCCTCACCATTCTCAGAACTTTTTAATAATCCTGCGCTACTATGCTCTTATGTTTTTTTACGCACAAAACGGAACGATATTCCCACAGAACAACTTGCAGCGGCTCAAAAAGATCTACTTTGCATACTAAAAGAGTGTGGACACCTATACATTACACAAAACAACCAACCCGTAGCAATTATGCTAGATATGAAAACATTCAAAAAACTACATCGCTATGCACAAGAGCGCATTTCTGACAGTCTAAATAGGTACTATGAATACTAAATACGTGTAAAGTATGGCTCAACCGCACCAATTGCTGCCGAAGTAAACTGCTTGCTCATTTTCTCTGCTGTCTGAGGCATAAAAGGCTCCAACTCTGCTGCAATATCTACCAAACCCTGCACTACAGGCAAAAGTGCCTCTTTAAGCGCCTCGGGAGAATCTTTAAGCTTCCAGGGCATTGTATGATTAAAGTATTTATCAAGCTCAGCCAACTTTGCC
The DNA here is from genome assembly GCA_001567245.1 of Microgenomates bacterium OLB23. GTDB lineage: Bacteria > Patescibacteriota > Microgenomatia > UBA1406 > HO2-37-13b > OLB23. Next base: position 5,303 of record LMZU01000036.1, on the reverse strand, counting down.
CAAATGTCATCAAGAACCTCTTTAAACTCATAATGTTCCATACGATTTTTGTATTTTTCAGAAAACTCTAGGGGTGTTCGCTCGCCCATATTAAGCCCTTCACAAAGCTTTGCAGTACGCGATACCAAATTACCCAACCCATTCGCCAAATCGCTGTTATAGGTGTCGGTAAATTTATCTAGTGCCAAATCACCATCGTTTCCAAAGGTATATGCCGAAAGCAACAAATATCGCGCACCATCTGCGCCATATGTGTCTACAAGCTCTTGTGGCGCAATAACATTACCAAGCGATTTAGACATTTTTTGACCATTAATGGTAAAAAACCCATGGGCAAATATTGCCTTGGGTAATTTAAGCTCTGCGGCAAGCAACAAGGCTGGCCAAATGCAGGCATGAAACCATACAATGTCTTTGGCCATAAGTTGCAGCTGATTGGGCCAAAAATCTTCCTTTCCTGGGATTATTTTTGTTGCTGTGTAGTAGTTAAAAAGGGCTTCAACCCACACATACACCGTTTGACTGGTGTCCCATGGAATTTGAATGCCCCACGCAACACCTTGACGCGAAATAGAAATATCTTCTATGCCTTGCTCTATGCGTCCTAGAACTTCATTACGTCTACTTTGTGGCTGTACCTCTAGTTCACCACTTTCTATTTTAGCTTTTACCTGAGCCCCAAAACTGCTGAGCTTAAAAAAATAGTTGTCTTCTTTTTGCTGTATTGGTTCTTGATTTGGGTGCAGTGGGCATTTTCCATTTACCATGTCTTGCTCTGTTAAGAATTTTTCGCATCCTACACAATAAAGACCCTCATACACTCCTTTGTAAATATGCCCAGCATCGTACATTTTTTGCAAAATGCCCTGCACAATTTTTTTATGCTCATGATGAGTGGTTCGCATGAAGTAATCATGCGAAATATTAGTAGCCTCCCATGCTTTTTGAAATACGGGAGCAACTTCATCTGCATATTCTTGAGGTGTTTTGTTATGTTGTGCGGCAGCTTGAGCAACTTTTGCCCCATGCTCGTCTGTTCCTGTAACAAATAGAACGTTTTCGTGACCGAGCTTAATACGATAGTAACGTGCAAGTACATCGGCTGCCAGCGTGGTGTATAAGTGCCCAACATGTGGCACATCATTTACATAATAAATTGGCGTATTTACGTAGTATTTTTGCATGAGCACATTATAGCACCTTCGTGCTTGAGCCACGCATAAGAAAGTGGTATGCTGAATACATGGCCTCACTTGCATACACAGAGGAAGTTTCTCCACTTAAAAAAATTCGGCAGCATTGCTATAACCGGCTTAATTATGGCACTTATTATTGGTGGTGCCTACTACTACTTTAAAATAACCCACCCAAGCACAGAGTTGAGCGACCACCCACAAACAGAACGTATCGCCGAAGCCCTTAACAATCCAAAAACTGCAAGTTATTACCGTGATTTTATACCTGCAGAGACTGCTTCAAAGAATAATGTTGCTGGCGCGCGCAGCGCGCCGTCGTTTCACGTTGGTCGCTACACCGTAGCGACCACCATGCCATTTTTACCAGGAGAAGCAAAAAATTTATACCTTTAAAAACTCGTTTCCCGAAGAGCACACTCACACATTAGCAAAAAAAACTCCTTGCAGATGACGCAAAACTAGCCGCTACAAAAGACGGTATTCGCACCTACAGCAGCACATTTGGCTATCTTATGTTTAACACAACCACAGGCACATTTGAACTTAATGCAGTAGGATTGAGCCAGCCATTTGGACAGCTCAAAACAATTGCCGATATTCGGCCTGCACTTACCAACTATCTACAAAACACCCTTGGTATTATTGATGAAACAACCACGCTAGGCGCATACTATCAGCGCAGCACAACACCCGATATTACGTATTACGAATTCCATCGAGACCCCGAAAAAGTAGGGTTGCAAATTATTAATCCGGTGGGGGTAGCCAACTTACCCGAAGATGTTCCCCTCAAAAAAGTGGCCATTAACGAATTTACTGTAGACAGCGCAAATGACCCTACTATTATCATTGCCTCAGACACACCAGGCAAAGCCCGTCGGAGTGATTTTAACACCATGACAGTGGGCATAAACAACAGCGGTGCAATTGTGTCTATAGAATCTAATCTGCGCCCCATAGAGACATCAGATTACATAGCTAATCTTTCATTATTTATTCTTTCACCCGATCAGGCTCTAGAAGAACTGCAAAAACAAGGTGCTTACTATAGCATTTCTGTACCCTCTGGCCAGGGAACCATTGACTATGACCAGGTATATGCCGAAAACCAGCTAAAAACTAATGAGGCAGTTATAACAGATATGGCATTGTCATTTATAGAAAAACCTGCACGCGTAGCCCAGCGCTACCTGCAGCCCGTATACATTGTGCGCGGCTACGCCGAAACCAGCACTGGAGTGCGGGTAAAATTTGTCCAAACTGTTCCTGCTGTATCTGCCCTCGAAGAAACCGCTATGCACTTTAGCCCTGCAGCCTATGCTGCAGAAATTGCAATTCCCTGCCCCGATGGGTCGGGCACATGCACTTTTGAAACCTTCAAAAATACACCAACGCCAGCGCAAGCAACAGGCACGCCCATTCCCACAACAGGCATAAGCGTTACATCGCCTCCACCCACATCAAACCGCTGTATACTGCGCAATAGTGCAGGTGAAGTTATCGAAGAAGGCCGCCCACTATTTGTACCCGGAATTGGAGACGTATTTTACTTTGCCAACCTGCCAACTGGACCTCTTGTGGTACCCAATAGCTTTACCGATCCATCTTCGAATGAAGGTATAGATGCCGCAGCGATAACAAGCTATGCATTTGAAGAACGCATTCAAAACGAGCTCATTACGCTTGGCGCACGCATTATGCGCGACGATCCGTCGCGCATATCCTATGGCAGCAATGGCTTAGATTTAAAGCGCCTATATGGGCTTACAACAGATATTCAAAACCTTGCCGATGTAACATATGGGAATGGCGTAAGTGAACGTGCAATATATTGGGACACCATTGCTAACGAACTGTATTTAAACAGAAACGATCTTAACAGAATGCTGAACAACCCTACGCCCCTTCACGATGCAGGACTTTCTAACGAAACAATCTGGATGTCTCGTCGCAATGCTCATCAGTTTGGCGCCACATCGCGCAACTACAACAACTTTGTGTTAGATAGCCGCTGCAAATTCTTGACTACAATTTCTCCCTTGGTGTATTTTTATCCTGTGCAATCATCGAACATCACATTTACTTTTAATCACCCTCACACCACTTATGTAGACCCTATTCTTAAAGAGTCATTAAGCTTTAGAGCAGACGTGCATGGAAATCTTAACTTTGGGGCTCTGCATAGAGATAAATTGCATTATGAATATTCAGGTGTGCGCTTGAGTCGACCAGCGCATGGCTGGCTAATTAATGTTGCCAATATCCAATTGCTCACACAGCATGTGGGGGCACAACTACAATTGAATGCTCGAGAGCAAGATGGCTTGCTCAAAGAAGTTGGCCGTGCAACCACAGGCATGTCTAATCAAGATCAGTCTTGATTGGCTTACTTGATGAGACAACGCTTAATAGCCAATTGCCGTTTTCTGTATCGCCACAGCCTCACACAATGCGTCGCGCACACCTATATATTGAACTTGTTGCGGCAGGTGAACAAATATCGCTTACTCCTCCACATATTAAACCCATTACCCGCAGTGGATTCACAGTTATCGAATTAGGCGCATATGTTCAGCACTAAAACACTTATTGCTATTGGAACAATTATTATGTTCGCTGCTGCGAGCAGTCTTATTATGCTCAGGCTGCAGCAGCGACAGGCAACTAACCCAAGTGCACAGCAGGTTGACGATATAGTTAGTTGCCCAATTGGTAGTGTTCCATTAGACTCAAGTGGCCGTTGTCCTTCTGGCTACATTGCGATACCTGTTGAGCCTACTTCTTCGGACAACCCGCTTGGCGGCGCTACAACACTAGATACAAATAGTATCGATAGTGATGGTGCAACTACTGTACCAAGTCAGTCACTTTTACCTTCACCAACCCCTCGCATTCTTGGATTTTGCTGTGTGCCTGTTACTTCACCAACAAGTACGCCCGTGCCTCTTTCTACACCAATCGCCACACCAACCGATACACCCAGTGTGCCTACCCCCAACCTCTTGTCCAGGATCAGCACAGCTTTCTGTGAGTTCAAGTGATGGGTGCTCTGCTGCTGATCGTTGCGATTTTTCGGTTGATTCTTTGGGCGGCACGTCTGTTGCTACTCGTTCGCTATGGTCAGACGGTACCTTCGACTTTGGCACACAACAAACCGATACGCAGCGATTTGATGAAAAGTCATACACGTTTAGCACACCAGGAAGCTATGACATATCACTGTCTTGTGGAGATGTACCTGTACCAAGATGGTGACGGTATCAGATACACTACCGGGTGTCTGTGCCACACCAACGCCTTCAACTGTGGTCATAGCAACACCCACGCCCACTACGCCAGTACCATCTGCAACCGCTACTCCAACACCTGCAGCATGTCGCATACCTATGCCACAATTACAATTTAGGTGCCCAGAATGCGCGCAGAAATAACACACTATGACTAAAGAATCTTTACGCACAAAGATGCTGCTCACACTCATGGCACTTGTACTGGCAGGCATAACTGCGGGGGTTTTTGTGGTACGTGGTCCTATTGATATACGAAACCGTGCTGCAGAACCAGTAAGCTGTGAACAGCCTACCGTACGCTGTGTGGTGCCAGAAGGCGACTATGATAACTATATGGTGCAGATTATCGATCAAACTACGGGTGAAGCGTTTGATGCCGCCGCGGGTGAAATTCCTGCCATAACTGGTCATACATACATTTGCAGGGTCACTGGGCGCACGCCTGGCGGCGCAATTCGCAGCGACTGCCCTGTTAACGAGGTAACGGGCACCGCACCATCGTGCGTGCGCCCAAGCAACACACCAACACCATCTATAGCTACTCCAACAACACCTGTGCCATCAACAACCCCGTCATCAACCCCTGGCGAACCCACACCAACAGGCCCATTATTCTCTGGCTGTCCTATTAACGTTAAATCTATAGATCCAGAAATATGTATTACCGATGGCGAGGGTCGCTGCCTAAGCAGCACTACTACAGCCCAATCATGTGAGCGCACAAGGCAGTGGAAGTGTCTTATTACCTCAGCAGACCTTGCTCAATTAAGCAGCTATAACTTAAGATATCGGCTAGACAGCATATAATGAACAGGGC
>LMZU01000035.1 GCA_001567245.1 Microgenomates bacterium OLB23 | reverse complement strand
ATCATGCAAAGGCGGTGCAGCTGATCTACAATTTGAATAACGAGATGGAACTATAATTCCATGCGGAAATTACATTAAACTCCAACGAAAGACAATTCAATATGGAAGGAGAGGCAGTTAATTCCATGTTAAATCTGTTCTTGAGGCAAATCAGACAAAAGAAATTGTTGGCGTGTTTACTGCACCAATTGTGCACGTAGCTACCGCTCATGAATTCTTCAATGCAGAGTTTTATAGTCAGAAAATGAATGGTGTCGTAAAGTTGAACATTGTTCCATTAAGTTTTGAGCAGTTACAGTCATTACTACCTGGGCAGCGAAACGCTTGCAACAATGGAAGTGAGTTACTTAATAAGTTACGAAGCTTAGTTAAGTTGAAAGAGAATTCACAAGACGGTTCAGTTTGGTTGCAAGAAATAAATACAGCACTAGCTTAATAGGCCGATCCAGCTCCTGTAAAGAGTAAATCGGTCTTTTTGCGGTTATAACTTCCTCTATTGTGGTGAGCCAAGATTTACAATCAACGTAAAAGAAGACCTGGTCAAAGGGTTTTGCGTAGTCATAACGGATTGTTCTACCTTCTAACCTTAAGTTCTGAAATACCATCTTGATCAACTGCCTCTTTTGCTTCATTTCAGAACTTATAAATAACTCATGTGCTCGGTTTGCAAGGTCAAGAAGGTATGAAGCGGTAATAAAGTAGTCCTTGTCAGGATAGTGTAGATTGTTGATCTTGCTCTTGATTTTATCTTGCGACGGCTGAAGCTCATTGAACTTTTTTGTCATAGATGCCCGTAGTAATTCTCCTTAGTTGCAACAGGGAAGAATATCTTTTTCATATTACCCTTAAAACCCACGTCTCTTAAATGTCATGTATGTTACTGGCTAGTTCAAATCCCACATCATCCTCAATGTTTTTGACTGTAATCGGTTTGTCAGGTCTGTAATATACGTACTCAAATAGATTTACATTTTTTGAATCAAAGTCTGGTCATGTTACAACGATATTGTTGATTTTAATTTCCCTTATATGCTCACTAAATGTCACTCTATATAAAACATCCGATTCATGCTCAATCTCTGCAATTTCCCTTCTTATCTGGAGATTGCTCTTCTCTATAAGCCTTATGATTATCTCTTCTAGGGCTTGGAGATGACTCTCAGCGGAACCTTTTAGATTTGATAGCTCCTGAGGAATACCCGAATGACTAAACGATAAGCTCTTTGCCCCCATAAAGTGATGCAGATGGTACTTTTCCTTGAACTTATGATCAAGTACGCTGACTACACTTTGGAACCAGTTGTTCAATCTGTCTGCAAGAACCTTTATGAACTTTTCCTGTTCAAATTTCTCACCAGCTTTATCTTTTTCGCTCTTATAAATATAAAACCAGTCTCGCTGGAGCAAGAACCCATTGATCAATAGGGTATCTAGCTCTTGAATAATGCTTTCCAAGTAGTTTTCTTTATTAGGAGTATCGTTGTCAGTCATGTCAGTATATTTAACATTGCTTATCGTCTTTTACCAACCGAAAGCAAAATTTGATATTATATCTGCACCATGACATGGAAAAATAGAAAACCACTAACTGAAGCTGAGTCACTTCATGTGGTTCAAAACGACTTTGAGTCTGGTGGCTATGGAATCAAGATACTTGATCATGATGATCATAGTAGCAAAAGCAAATCCCCAGATTTTCTATTGTTAGATGGAGATATCCAAAAAGCCTACATTAAAGTTAAGTTTCTTAGTAACAAGCTCAACCCGACATCAGGCTTATACCAACACAGTACAATCTTTAATAAAATTAACGCACACATAAAAAAGCATCAAAACAGCTTCAGGAGTTTGAACCTGAGCATCGGATACCAAGAATACTATCATTCACTTCCAACCACCCACAGCTACACTACCATAAGCTTGAACACTGTATAAATAGAGAGATCTCTTTTAATGGAGAAGTGTTGAGGTCATACAATGATCAAAACTGGATCAAAGAGATGAAGGAGTATTTGATGGCGATTGATATGTTTGTATGGCACCAAATAGGTAAAGACAGGCATTCTGTTGCTCAAAGAAGATTTTATATAAATGACGATTCTGTTTTCACGAGGATGTGCTATGTCGTTAGCTCATCAATACCAAAGAGCAAATATTAGGAGATAGCAAAGTCCTGTAAACTAACTACCGATTACATGTAACAGTAGGTCGTAGATCATTCCTCCCCATAGATATATTGAAATCAGCACAAGCACCAGAGTAACAAAAGCTTCTACATTACCTATTTTGCGTTCTGGAACCCAATCATCACCGTAAACTGGCATATCTAATTATATATTAAAGGCTATATTTAGAGGAATCTGTGCATCAAGCTCAATCTTCCTGTTGAGGAAAGCGTCCATCAGGTGGAGCCAAATTCTTGACCACTATTGTTTCATCAGTCTTTTCTCAAACCAGTTGGTAATTTCCTGAACAGAAAGATTTTCTACATCAACTCGAACCATAAACTCCACAATCTCTACCTCATCAAAAATAAATTGCATTTCATTTTTATCAAAAAACCTCAAAGTGGCAAAAAATGCAGTTCTTTTATTGCCATCTACAAATGGATAATTTTTCACGAGAGATTGCAGTATCGCACTGCCCATATGCAAAATATCTGGATATAAGTACTCTCCGCTAAATGAAGCCTTTGGTCGACCAAGTGCTGAATGAAGAAGTTCAATATCCCTGATACCCGATGCTCCTCCACCAATCTCAATCATTCTCTCATGAATCACGACAACCTCTTCAATAGAAAGGAAGATTATGTCATCCATTCTACTTCTTGGCTAAATCCTTAATAGCTTCGGAGTACTTTTCTTCCATGTCGTTAAGCCATGAAAAAAGATCGGGACTGAGTTTCATCTTTTTCGCTTGATCTTTTGTGGTAATGATAAGACTTTTACTCTGTGGTTCTTGGTGAACATAAATTTCGTCTCCAGCCTTAAAGCCAGTTTTATCGACAAATGACTTAGGTATTGTCAAAGCTAATGAGTTGCCTACCTGTATTACTTTTTGCAACATACTATTTAAGTTAAATGGTTAATTATAACAATGTTATAACAGTAAAGTTGTTTTGTCAAGCATGTTGAAATAAGTCCGAACTTGGTCCAGTTTTGTGAACACCTTTTATACACGGCGATGTACGTGTTATTCAGAGAAAACCGGTGTCAGATAACAACTTAATAGCACCCCGACTTCCACACCGGCGAGTTATACATTGGATTGTAAGGTTTCCCAAGATCCATCAGTGATAGCCTTTTATACCAGGAGTAAAATGGGGCGCCATCTCGCCTTCCCCAATCTCGAAACTCATGAGGGTAGCGAAGTGCGCGTTGTTGAATACTTTGTGGAACTTCTTCACTTATTTGTGGACATATAGACCCCACATATTCACCCTTACCACGTCTTTCTTCTGTAAATGCTAGACTTGTCGTAAAGCACGCACTAACAAATGGGTAAGGGTAGCGAGGGTCTGTGTCTCCTTGTTTCTGTACATAGAGCACCATCTCTCTTCCTACTGGCATAGAGCTAAATCCACACCCACCCCAATCGTCACTAGCTACTGCGACAGTCTCAATGGGGTTCACGTCCCCCAACCATTTTATTGGGGCTGAGAAGGTAACTATCCAAATACGAGAATTCCCCAATTCTGGACCTGATGTGATTTGCTTTGCATCAAGAACACGACCTAAAAAAATCTTCTCATGAGGACCAGGTGGTAGCCAGTTTTCATCCATGGGGCATGAACACGCATAAATAGGGCTTGCAGAAAAAAAGTACGCAGAAATAAAAAGGGCAATGATTAAGAGTAGTTTTGAATAACTCTTCTGCATAGAACGTATTTTACCACTGATATTGATAATTACAACAAAAGGATCAATTACTTGAATTATGAGTAAAATTGGAAAGTTATAAGATTAGTTCATTCATGATTCAGCTTTGCGAGCAAAATTATTTTAGCTTCAGATTATCAACAACCCACGCTGGGCGTTCGATCTTTTGTTACAATCAAAGTCATGAAAGCAGATATTTCAATTGGTTTTGCCTCCAATTTAGTTCCACTAATACTGGATGGCTCAAAAACACTTACCTACAGAATTGGTGATAAATACGACTTTCTCCAAGTAGGAGACGAGGTAGATATGAGAGATAGTTCCAATGACAAAGTCTTTTCCAAAGTGAAGATAGTGGAAAAAGATTACACAATTTTTAAAGATCTACCAACTGATAAGGTTGGACATGAAGTATATTCCTCAAAAGAAGAGCAGCGTGCTACATTTGAAAAATATTATGGTGAAGTAAAGGATGATGACAAAATACTAATATTAGGCTTCACCGTTATTGAGAAATATTAAAAAATGGTTTCTTTTTTGTTGTATTATGTGGAACTTTAGATTGTTAAGGCAGCCTGAAATATCTCTTACATTAAAAGGAACTGTCGGAAATTCCCTTCCTTACCTGTGTGGGTTTTTTTAATTTCATCTAATTCTTTCTTCTCTAATTCTAACCGCATCGCTTCTTTTATCTCATCCCAATGTTTTTTAGAACTGGAACGTATTGTAAATACAATATCTTTGTAGCTATTCAGGTATGCAAGAACAACCTGATACTTTGAAATTGAATATTTACTTGCTAGTTTTTTCAAGATTGGCTGCGCATTCTTGTTGTCATCAATACTGACAAGCGAGCGGTATGCTTGAATCTTAATTCCATGCTTAACGCACGAGGCATACGTCCCCGTTGTTATGATGTCATCGTCATCAATGGAAAAATGCACCTGGTTAAATAGTATTGGAAGCCTAGAAGTCTTAACAGCAATCTCAATGTTCTTTGGACCAAAATTACTTATCCCGACACTTTTAATAAAACCATCATCAAAAAGCTTGTTTGATGCCCTGAAGAAATCTTGTGTATCGAAATCGGGATTTGGTGCATGACAGACAAAATAGTCAATGAAATCTATTCCCATTCTCTTCATGCTTTCATGACATCCTTCAATTACATTATCGTAACTCAAATATTCCCTATTCTGTTTGGTTAGTATTTGATAAGCTGTTCTTGGATAATTCTTTATAGCTTCACCAACAATTTCTTCACATCTACCAGCAGCATAATTTTGTGCTGTATCAATTGTTGTAATTCCATTTTCAATCGCAGTATGGATCACGGAAATATCATTTTGGTCATTATTTAGAGGGTCAGGTTCCTTAGTGCCGCCCATAAGCCAAGTTCCAAGTGAAATTTTGGGGAGTTTCATCCCTGAAGCTATCATGAGGTCATTATATCATTTGCTTCTTCAAGCGTATAACCTCCACTTTTTAAACCAAATACTTTTTTAACATAAGGTCTGCTATTTTCGGTTTGTCCAATATACACGTCCGCAAAATTGCCCAATAGATCAGGACGGCTCATCTCAATCCCATAGTAACTTATCGAATAACTACCTATACTTTTAGAGAGGCTCCCTAATAAAATTATGATGTACTATACACAACTTATAATATAATCGCCCGCCACTAATTTGTTACAATCTATAACTAAACTAATATGACTGATTCAGTTTGTACTCTATATCTCGTTCGTCACGGACAATCTGTTGCTAATGCAAATGATACTTATGGATTAGATACAGATCTGACCGAAAAAGGAATGGAACAGATTGAAACCTTAGCTACAAATCTTAACAACATCCATTTTGACACGATCTATTCTTCTCCCATGAAAAGAGCAATACAAAGCGCAATAATATTGTCAAATAAATTTAATCTCTCAATACAAAGTGAAATTGGCTTGAAGGAACGATACTATGGAATATTAGAAGGGAAAAAAGGATCCGCTATGAAAGAAGAGCTATTTGAACTTTTTAAAAAAAGATCATCGCTCCCTCTGAAAAAACGTATGGCATTTAAATTTTCTCATGATTATGAATCAGATGATGAAGTTCTAAAAAGGTATGTTCCTACAATAAAGCTTTTGTTAATTGCTTATGGAGCAAGAGATCATCATGATTTTGAAGGACAGGCTATTGTTAACTCGGGTTATACAAAGATTCAATCTAATGGATACGATATCGATATTATTAGCATAATTGGAAGGCAAAGTGACAACTCTTTGAATGATCAAACTCGATAGTATTATTCTGAAAAGCGTCAATCATAAGAACATAAACTACTATCCTAAAAACCAGTAGTTGATTATGCCAGAAATAATGATGATAGTAAGTATGACCGCTGTTATGAATATGCCTATCTGCCCAGCCTTCTTCCAAGCAACATAAGAAGAATATAACCAAAATATTTGAGCAAAAAGATTGAAAATAAGTCCCAGATCTGGCCTTTTTGATGAGGTAAGCGCAAATGCAACTATGGTCAATATTGGAAGTAAGACTTGAGTAAGTTTATCAAATGCTTTTACTTCCTCCTTTTCGTTCATAAATATATGATATCACAATAGGAATCTCTTTAACCATTCCTCAGTTCGTGTAGCATCCCAACTCGTGATAGAATATTTCGGTTACGATGCCTTTGGTCGAACTGCCTGAGCAATTACATCTCTATCATAAGGAGCGGCATAATTTTCTGGGCAATGAGCTGTATATAATATTTTGCGAGCATAAAATAATTCTCCAGCGCTATCATCATCTGCAATCTTTTTTTCAATTGCACTAAAAATTCCCATCACATCTATATTTTCATTATCGGTGCCATTTTGAACAGAAACTGCGTCCCAAAATTGTGCTACTTTAGCTACCTGTAATAGTCTTTCTCTCTGAACAACAATTGACATTTCGGGGTCTTCAGCAACTACTAATCTACCCCAGTGCTCAGCAAATCTTTCGCTTTTACTTTCTCCTGAATCATCATCTTTCTGCCAGGCTTCATCTAAAGGAATATTATTTACCGCCACTCCTGCGACATCGTCAACTTTATGTCCTAACTCGTGTCCAATGGTATTAGTCATAATTGACTTTACTACCTTATTAAGTGGGATTCTTAAACCGTATACTTGTTGATAGTCTAACGCTTTTCTAACAGCCTGCAAGCGACTTAAGTAGACCCCATGTCGTGAGTATGAGGAGACTCCGATTCCTTCACCAATGACAACATCCATACAAGCAACGGCATCAATTTGTTCAGGAGTCATCCCCATTTGTTTCATCTCAGAGGCAACTTTTGCCTGGGCAGCTTTAGTATCTGAATCTGTAAATACATCCTCCCAATCTATAGATTCTGCAGCTTGCTTTGCAGCTTCAGCAACGCCTTTGACCTTTGCCACAATACCTTCGCTTTCAAATGCTGCTGCTATAACATTAGGATCTGTAAGGCCATTTCTTATTTTTTCTATTATAAAATCTTCAATTATCGACGATCCTAAAGGTGGTAAATCTTTTGGCAATTGTTCGTCTTGAAGAATGCTTTCTGTTACGTGCCGTGGTACTAAACTTTCATATTTTGGCATGTACATTACTTCGCCAGTGGTTATAAAAAGTCGTTTCACTTCAGGTTTATCTGGTGTAGGGGTTTGTCCTTCTTGGTTACTGTCCATAAACTAATGTTGAGTCATTTTAACATGAATTTCAATCTTGCTTTAGGGTCGATCTAATGGAGTAAATTCCAAAAGAGATCAATCGGGCTATACATAAGAACATTATTGGTCGGCAATATACTACAATATTTATATGAGCAAACTTATTACCTGCCTCTGGTTTGTCAACAACAACGGCGAAGACGCAGTACGCTACTATATAGACACCTTTAACTCTGCCCCCGGCAATCACCAGGCAAAACTTGGCGACATTACAATAGCTCCCAAAGCATCTGAAGAAGTATCTGGCAGACCCGAAGGATCTGTATTAACTGCAGAATGCGAACTTGATGGTATTAGTTTTATGGCGCTCAACGGCGGGCCACTCGAAGGATTTAAGCTAAACGGAGCAACCTCTTTTATTATCGAATGCGAAACACAAGAAGAAATAGACTATTTTTGGGAAAAACTCTCAGCAATACCTGAAGCCGAACAATGCGGATGGTGCACAGACAAGTTTGGAATAACATGGCAGGTTGTCCCAAGAATTTTAGATGAGCTCATGCGCGAAAGCCCTCAAAAAGCAGAGGCGGTTACTGCAGCCTTTATGCCCATGAAGAAGATAGATCTTGAAACCATAAGAAGAGCCGGAAACTAACACCCTACCCCTAACTTAATTTTTTGTCCTGGCGATAATTTTTCCGAAATTGCGTTATTGGCCTTCATAATAGCAGTAAATTCTAACCCATTACCTAGTTGTTTTTGGGCAATACTCCAGTATGAATCTCCCTTTTTCACAATATACGATTTGCATAAGGTTTTATTATTTGTTGTCTTTTTGGGAGTGATAGTTCTTGGTGTAGTCAAGATGTCCTTATAAAATGTTTTTTTGTTTGATGAAGTTTTTTAATGTAACCACTTTTAATGTGTTACCCCAATCACCCGGCATACATCCATTACCACCCCTAACTTTAAATGAATATGTCGCTTGAGGTTTTAAATCCTTTATGACATACGAAACTACGCCTTGCTCCATGTGCGATCGAACCTCAACACCATGTTGATTTGTAGAATCATTACTACCATAAGAAATATGGTACCTATCAGCATTACTTACGGGGGTAAAAAATAAAGTTGCCAGATTAGAAGATACTTCTATTTGAAACAATTGCGGAACACCATGTGGCTTACTATCGCTACATGTTGGAGTTGATGTTGTGTTAGAGGCTACGGCAGTTGACCCTTGGTTTGTGACACTGTTGCGTGACACCACTGTCGGAGTTGGGGTGATAGTCGGAGTTGGTGTAGGTGTAGAGGTCGGAGTAGGAGTTGGGGTACTTGTTGGCACTCCTGGCCCAGAACCTCCTTCAGAAATATTTTGTATTTCTGACAATGTTAAGGCTCGGTCATATACACGAACATCATCAATACGACCATTAATTCCTTCATCACCTGTATAGCGAGTTCCAATATACATTGTGCCACTAAGTGCTCTGCCATTCGATGTTCCAGAAAACTTTTGAGAGTTATTAACATATAGTTTTACATTTGTGCCATCGTAGGTAAACGTAATGTTGTACCATGTACCTACTGACATATCAAAGCCGGTATCTCGCCAATCACCATCGTAAAATGCAAGCCTATGCACAGACACATCGCCATAGGTACCTGCAATTTCAAACTTATCATCACTCCAACTAATAATACGATCATAATTGCCAGAAGCTGTTTCACCATTACCTGTTGGTTTATACCAAAACGAGAAAGATCTAGGCGCAGTTTCGTTAAAGTTAAGTGACGAAGGCCAAGAGATTGTTACTGCATCACCTGTGCTTGTAAAGTCTAACGAATACGGGTTGCTAAACTGTGTAGATGGTACATCGGTAGACCATGTTGGCTGGGTTGACGTAAATGACCCAGAAACATTTGCTCCACTACTATCAGTTGGTGTTGTTCCACTTCCCTGATCAAATTTCCAATATCCAACTAAATTGTCGGCTGCTTTAATAACGTTTGCATTGAGTTTAAAAATAAAAGCAAAAGTGAATGTAATGAATAAAAAACGCAACAAGCATTTTGCGTATATTAAATGATAGCAAAACCCGGTATAAAGATGAAAATAATTTACTCATTGCTTAATGTAACAAGCCGATCACGAATAGATGCAAGCTTGTCTAAATCTAGTACAGGGGGTTCCCCAGCATTAAGACTGGAGCTTTGAGCATTCACTGTCGCCTTTACACATAACGCTCACATTACAAGTTATAAACTCAAAACTCAAGTTACTTTATTGAACTAAGCAGCTCTTTCAGAGAACCCCCATTCCATTTGGTCACTTCGTTACCCTGTTGATCAATTTGCACAAATGTGTGTTGATAGCCTACTCCGTATTGCTTAGCCAAGGCCTTTTCTTCGTCGTCAGTTTGGGGGTCGTTATAATTGACACGTATTACCACTACATCCGAAGGTATTTGCGCCTTACTCTCTTTAAATTCTGTGTCGGCTGGGCGGCAAGTAGGACACCAACTTGCATAAAAAAGAGCACACGACGACTCTCCGAAGACTGTGCAAGTACTGTTTTTGAGTATTCAACATACTGCCCCTCAGGCATTGTTTTGGTGTTGTCTTGCATAATTTCTGTCGCAATGTTGTTTTGTGAACTTGTCTTAAGAGACTGGTTTGTTGCACCTTTAAATGTGTATAAGCCTGCTACAACAATACCTAAGACTGCCACGATTACAAGCATAGTTTTATTCATATTATTCATCTTGCCTGGTCTCTTTTAATATGTAACAACTTCCAGGTTGCTATGGTTACATAACTTGCACCAATAATAAACATAGCTCCCCTGCCAACAAACGAAGTAATAAGCACCTTTACCAAATCTGAGAGAGAAGTAAAGCCATAAAAACTTGCGGTAAACGTTGAAATTAATACAGAAACCCCAATGACAAGTTTTAGTATATGGTCTACTCTCTCTGCAAAAATATATGCAGGTCTTACTTTTACCACAACACCTCCTATTACTGCCTCTTTGGATTTTGTAGCATCGCTATGGTGATTGGTGAGCATCTCACCAAAATCCTCAATAAAATCTGTCAGTTCATCCCAAATCTCTTCAAAAAATTCTTTCATAGAGAGTGAAGCAATTAGTAGAACAGTTTTAACTCTTTGCCAATTTTATAGATCTGATAAAAACCTGTAACCAGCAGCACAGAACCAAATAGGCTGGTAAAGAGAAAGAAAATACGAATCTGCTCTGGAGACAAAAAGGTTCCATGCTGATCTTCTAGCACAATAAGTGTAAAGAACAGCGCAACATATGCAATGGCACCTGCTGCAATTTTCTTTAGTCCGGCCCCTAGCTTTCCTCCAATTTGCTTTGCCGACAAAAACGCATATATCATAACCAGTGTTCCTGTAGAAAAAACCCCAAAAAGGCTGCCTTTAAGAAGATATGGATATACAAAGAGGTCTTCCATGCTTATTACATGGTAGGCATTTTACGCATGATAGTCAAGTGATCGACGTTGTTTTTGTAGCATCCTTGGCCTACAATGAGCTATGTATGAGTGAACCAGATCATCGAGATGACTCTGCCGCCGAAGAACAACACGAAGATAGGTCTGATAACGAAGTTACACACGCCTCAAATGAGTGGTTGTCGAAGGCCGGGAGCAAAATATCACGCTGGCTTGGTCATGGGGTGCGATTACTCCCCGCAGAGCTAGCCATTAATTGGGGTACAGGGTTTGCTACATTTGGTGTATTAGGTACCATTCTAACAGGCAACCCAACACCTCTTTTGCTTACTGCAGGTGGAACAGGGTTGGCGGCGGCCGGAGTAGAACTTGAATGGAAAGGTGGCATGAAGCATGCTAAATCAAAAGCTGAAAAAAGTGTGTTTTGGCTTTCAAAAATAGCGCAAACCGTTGGTGCTGGGGCTATTTCTGGTCTTGCTGTGCTCGGTGCACCCACGTATTTACCAGTTGCTACGGGCATGTATCTTGCTGGCATTGCCATGGGAGCCCGTGCCATGGCACATCGCAAAGACGGCTCTCACCATGGTGGTGGGCATGGAGGCCACTAATTAATATGAATGAAAAAGATATTCTATTTCGTATTCTGAGCATTGTTGGCTATAAAGATAGCAAGCTTGACTTTATTAACAAATTCTTTAGCTATATATACACCGAAGCGATAGCACGAATTACATTTGAACTTGACGAGAAAACTAATAAAGAAATTGGTATAAAATTAGCCCAGGCGAAAAACGAAGAAGAACAAAAAACAATAATATTGCAGTATCTATCTAAAGATAAATTTGATGCGCTTCTTGCCGAAATAACACAAGCTCAGCTAACAGATTATCTTGATACCATATATCCAAAACTCTCTATAGATACACAAAGAGAACTTGCTAAATTTCTTAGTAGTCTTACTAAACCATGAAAAAAGTTCTTCCTTTTCTTTTTTTTTCTTCTTGTCGTTGTAGTTTTTTGCAGGGAAATTATTTTAAAGGGGTATATATTAGGAGGGTTTGACTTTGAAATGGGATTTTTTTATCCATGGAACCATATAGTGTGGCCCACTCAAGAGCTAACAAACGCAGCCCTGCACCATAAAAACTATCTCATCTCAGATAGTGTGGGGGTTATACTGCCGGTCAAGCTATATGTAATGGATGCAATAAAACAAGGCATTTTGCCACTATGGAATCCGTACATACTCAATGGAACATCGCTGCTTGGCAATACACAAGCAGCAGTTCTTTATCCTTTTAATCTTTTATACATGATTATGCCATACGCATGGGCATATACCCTATATGTACTTGCACAAATTGTATTGAGCCTATTGTTTATGTATGGGTTTTTGCGGAAAATTGGCATGCGTATAATAGTTTCAATTTTTGGTGCTGTCAGCTTTGCATTTTCTGCGTATATTATTGTGTGGCTGACACTGGGCACACTGGCACATGCATACATGTGGATACCGTTTGTTTTATGGTGCTTTGAACACTACACGCACTCTAAGAACAAAGCATATTTTGTTGGTATTGTGGCCGGGCTTACCCTGTCACTGCTTGCCGGCCACATGCAAACTGCTGTATTTGCATACCTTGCATTTTTTATATGGGTTGCTGCTACTTCAATACAAAAAACTTTAAGGGCAAACATAGTTATATTTTTTTCTGCAGTATTATTGAGTATTGGCATATCTGCGGTTGCACTCATTCCTGCCTACGAAACATACACACAAAGCGTAAGAGGCTCTTTTGTAAAAGAAGATTTCTTTGCCGCAGAGTCACTTAATGCAGATTCTTTTATACAAGCATTAGCTCCAGATTTTTTTGGAAATCCTGTAACACGCAAACTGGTGGGGAAAAATTAACTACGCAGAATCTGCAATATATTTTGGTGCAATTCCATTTTTACTTGCCCTATATGCGCTTTTACATTTTGATAGAAATAACAAATTTTTAACAGCTGCTGGCGCACTCACGTGACGCCGGCATAGTTTTGTCAACAAACAACGTTTGTGTCGCATGCGGTGTTTGCGTTAAATATTCCCATTATTTCTTCAAGCACATTCGCCCGGTTTTCTGCACTATTACATTTTTGGCGGCGTTATTTTGAGCAGCTTTGGGTTTGCCCGCATGCTCCACGATATTCGCACTAAAAACACAATAACAATGCGACGTTTTTATAGTGGTAATGCTTATGTGTGTGGGGCTGGTGTGGGTTATGATTATGGCGCAGCTGCTCCCACCTAATTACCTTCCTCATCTGGCCATTATTAAACGAAACAGCATACTTCCTACATTTTTTGTTATAGCGTTTGCTGCATGCGTGTCTGCTGGCTTACTGCCATACAGGTATTTAGCAAAGATTGCAATGCACAAAAATACACTCATTGGCATTTTGCTAATATGTATTACCACACTCGAGCTTCTGCGATTTTCTAATAAATACACCCCCTTTTCTCCACAAGAATTTTTTTACCCCGAACATGCAGTTATTACACAACTGCAGCAGCTGACACAAAAAAATGGTAGCCGCTACTATGACTATGTACCTATTAACACCAATGTGGCATTTCATGTTGCGGCAGTTGGCGGGAGTGATCCTTTGTATAACCAGCATCTCGGAGAGCTCGCTATACAAAGCAAGCAACAAGGCGCCGTGCCAACCGATAGGGGTGCTATGCAATTCCCCGATGGACCCCACAAGCAACAGGTGCTCAACCTGTTTGCAGCCCAGTACTACCCTGATTATGAGAATAATTTTCGCAATAGCTGGGTAGAAAAGCATGGAGGAAAACATGAGTTGTTTGATGCAACATTTTCGCTCGAGTGGGAAGAAAATCTATACCAGATATATAAAAACAGGTATGCTATGCCAAGAGCTTACATGGTATACAATATTATTAGAGAAGATAATAAAGATAACGTGTTACGTGGGCTAACTTCATCTACGTTTGTAGCTTCGCAATCGGCATATATTTCATATGCTGGTACAAGTCAGCAAAAAACCGGAACAGGCGCTGCGACAATAATTAAAAATTCTGCACAAGAAATAATTATTACTGCAACTTCTGATCAACCCGGGTTACTTGTATTAACCGACACCTATTACCCGGGGTGGAAAGCCTACGTGAATAAAAATGAAACAGAAATACTACGCACAAACTGGGGATTTCGTGGTGTATATGTGCCGCAAGGCACATCAGAAGTAACCTTTATATATACACCAATAACAGTTGCGTATGGTGCAGCGGTTTCTGTTGCTTCGCTTTTGCTGCTTTTTGCCTACTATTTGCGCCGCAAAAAGTGAGATAATAACATATATGTTAAATCTTAACTCAATCATGGTAGGAACCATGCAAACCCAGGTTATGGCCGATTTTTACGAAAAAGTATTGCAAAAACCCGCTGACATGAAAGAAGACAACTGGTATGGGTGGCTTATTGGTAACTGTTTTATGAGCATTGGCGAACACTCAGAGGCTCCGGGTATGGCAAAAGAGCCAGCACGCATTATTATAAATTTTGAAACAACCGATGTTAAAAAAGAATTTGACCGCATTAAAGCATTAGGCGCAACGGTGGTAAAAGAGCCCTACGAAATGGGCAGCATGCATATTGCCACGTTTGCCGACCCAGATGGCAACTACTTTCAGCTCATGACGCCGTGGAATGAAGAAAAATAAAGTGCATTGACGAACTCAAACTCACGTACTACAATACCAAATGCCTAATCCGCATTTTGTAAAAAAAACCTTCGGAGTGCGAAACCGCATTATGCGATTCACTATGCAGCGAAAAGCCCGGTTTATATGGGAAAAAATTAAACCACATTTGCTCCAGGGTAGCACTTTAGATATTGGCATGGGTGCTGGTTCTATATCACACATGCTTGCTGCAAAAGGATTCTCTGTAAAGGGTGTAGATGTACACAATTTTAGTTTGTATCAAGATTTGCAACCTATTTTATACAACGGAGAAAAGTTACCATTTAAAGACAAGCAGTTTACAAACGCAGTGATCATTCATGTGTTGCATCACTGCAACGATGGTGTTGCCGTGCTAAAAGAGGCAAAGCGCGTTGCAAAACGTGTTATTGTTATCGAAGATACCTATCAAAGCTGGTTTGAATGGTTATTTACTTCTGTATCTGATGCGCTTAACAATGGAGAGCTTTGGTTTCATACATATCGCACAGAATCAGAGTGGAAAAAAATAATCAAACAACACAACTGGAAACTACTACACTTTTCGCTGTGGAAAGAATGGTTTGTTGCAGCAATTTATGGCAAGTACTGCATGTTTGTAATTGAGTAACTTCTGTTTTAAGGTGTCGCGGCTAATAATCGCACTCCTGTAAGCCTTGAGATGTTAGCTACCGCATCAGCAGTAAGTGATACTTTTGTTAAGAATCCCCCTGGTGGAGCCAATGTTTCCCATGTGCTACTCACTAATGCCGCATTCTGTCCATCTTCAAAATTACCTCCATTTGGTTCGGCAACTAATAAGTATGGAGTCCCATATGTATCGATGCCATAGTCTAAAACTAATACCGCGTGATAAGCATTCTCATCTACACGGGTACTATATATCACTCTTCTATGTGGATCTTCCATAAGTCTAGCTATAAACTCTACAAGTTCATGGGGATCGTCTCTTTGAAAATCTGGAACAGTGTCAAGAAGATTAGCCTCAAAGTTGAATGTAAGGCCATTGTGTAATGATAATGAAGCAATTTTTGCTAGTTGAGTGATACTCGTATTTACATCTGCAATATCCATATCAGGATTAAAATCTGCATCGTATGATGCAATAGCAATAAGATCTGACAACAGCAACGGGTCTATTGCTGGTTTTCCCTGTTGCACAGATAAATCGCTTATTGCAGCAGCAATACATGTAAGGTAGCATGTAGGCCCAGTTTGCTCGAACATAACAAATTCTGCATCATAAAAACAATCATTCAGTTCTTGAGGAATTACTACACTGTTTGGAATAGTTGGCACTACAGTATCACACTCTTTGCTCCATCTACCTGCTCGCGACAAACCAACTTCTGAACACGTATTGCCATATGACAGTATGGGAACATTGTATGAATAATGCACTACCTGACATGCATTTAACTCCATGCGCAGGTTGTCTGTGTAATAACTTGGTGCTGCGCTTTTTACACCACCAAGTGCTATGCCTGCTGCGAGGATGGGAGAGAAAAGTCGTTTATATTGATGATGCTCCTTCGACATCTCGCGACATTATACCACGAGTGTAGTTGCATAGACATTGCTCAACAAGTTATGGTACCATGGACCATAACTACATGGAAACTGCCGAAAGAAAACGGCTAGATAGCCTGGATGGCTTACGGGGAATCGCAATAATTTTAGTACTTCTTAACCACATTGATTCAGCATTCATTACCAATGCCACTCCAAACATTTTGCGCCCTATAATAGCATCACTTTTCTCAAGCGGGCTTAATGTGGGTGTTGCCTTTCTTTTTATTTTGTCTGGCTATTTAATGGCCTACATTTATCCACAACCACAAAGCAATCTGGCATTTCTACAAAAAAGGTATACACGTATTTTTCCGCTGTTTATAACTATGTCTTTTGTTATGTTGGTGTATCGCATATTGCCAGGGTTACACCCCCTGTTACGCATTGGTGTATTACTACTCTCAACATTGGTAACACATATGTTTTGGGTGCACATTATTAAAAAATTGCATCAACCATTAGTGTCACGCATGCTGTTTGTTGGTTTTTTGTGTCTTCAGGTTGTCATGGCTGGCATATATGCACTCATCATAATGCGCCAGCCTGCCCTTGTGTTTAACCAACTCATACCAGACTATTTACGGGAGAGTGTAATTTTTTTAGTTAACGCAACACTAACCCTACCTTTTGGCGATTATGTACCAATGCTCGATGGCGTATATTGGACACTGGTATGTGAGGTTCTCTTTTATTGCCTTTATCCAATCGTATATGTGCCATTTGTCAAAATTGTTTCTCAGCAAAAAAAACCTATGCAAATTCTATTTCTTCTTAGCCTCTTTCCCTTTTATGCAGGCCTCACACTTATTGCAGAAAACATATTGCGATTTCACATGTTAAAACTGCCGTTTTTTATATATTTTGCAACCGGGGTTGCCCTTGGTCATCTGTCTCATAAAAATAGTGTCACATTACAAAAGTTTATACATTCGGCAGGTTTTATTGCCAACCCCATTACCTTTTGCGCACTTGTTGTTATTATGCGCCTATCACTTGTTAATGCATCTGGTCAAGCATATAACTGGATAGTCATGCTATGGTCTATTCCTCTCACATTTGTTGTTGCCTCTATATTGCATAACAAAAATTCTTTAGGGCAATTTTTGAGTTTAAAAAAACTACTATTTCTTGGCACCATAAGTTATTCTATATATCTTTCACATACTGGTATTGTTGATACCTTGCATTTTGTGTATAGGCCTGCAAGCCTTATTGGTAATGTGCTCTTTCTCATTGCGGCGATTGCCCTTACTTTATGCATAGCAACCATACTGCACAATCTACTGGAAAAACCCTACTTTGCACGCTCCAAAGATAACCACAATACAACACCTTCAATAGACATAACATTTAACCGCCTTTCAATTATGTTAGCAAGTGGGCTGTTTCTTGGCACTTTCTTTGCGTATCAATCTAGTTTTAATCTGCTTTCATTTGATTCTGCTCATCGAAGAGAATCAATTACATCACCACTTATTAACAACAATGAAACAAAAATATCTTTTGAACAAAACCCAGAAGTTGCATTAAAAATAAAAAGCCCAGAAGATAAATTGGGCATTGTTACCGCACATCTTAGTTATGATTTTATATCAAACAAAAAAATTCATCTGATACTCCGCCACAGGAACTTGTGTTTAAAATAAAAGAAAGCGGCGCACAAGAATGGTATGCTACGTCAACATATAAACCAAATGAAATTGGCGACAGCACTATGCACCCTTTTGGCTTTCCACTTATAGAACAGGCAAAAAATAAAGAGTACGATATTTTGCTTACTGTCACAAATAAACAGTCTAAGGAAAATATTATTCTTAATATCGACGATGGGGTGGCAATTAGAACAGTTAATCAAATAAGCAAAAAGGAGCTCATTACTAATCCAAGAATGCTTGTGCAGTTATTGCTGCTGCGCATGCAAAATGTTGCTCGCAACACAGAGGCGCAGCAGGTGGCTATGCAACTTTTGCCATTTATAGCTTTTCTAGTTTTTCTGAATACAAGGAAAATGCAGACTGGTTAGTCCATAAATGTCAATGCATAACCTGTTTTATTGGCACGGCCTGTTCTACCAATTCTATGCACATAGTCTTCGTATGTTTGTGGAAGATCGTAGTTAATGACATGAGATACATTGTCAATGTCAAGTCCACGAGAAGCCACATCGGTTGCTAAAAGCACCTGTACTTTGTTCTGTTTAAACATATCCAGTGCTTTTTGGCGTTGTGCCTGAGATTTATTACCATGAATTGCGGCAGTTTTAAAGCCTCTGTCTAATAATATTTTCTCCAGTTTGTTCATACCGTGCTTTGTGCGTCCAAACAAAAGTACCTTTTTAAAATCTTCTTTTATTAATAAATCGTGCAATACATCTATTTTATTTCGCCCATTCAGTTTAATCACATCTTGGTGAACATTAGACGAAGTGTCTTGTGATGTTTTAAGCGACACTGTTACAGGATTCTTTAAAAAACTGCTCGTTATTTCGCGAACACTCTCTGGGAGTGTTGCAGAGAAAAGAGTGAGTGACGCTGTTCGGGCAGGCGCGCAATAATGTATTTTCATTGCGTGAATAAAACCCATATCAAACATTTGATCAACTTCATCTAGCACTACAGTGTGGTAGTCAGAAAGTCTCAGTACACGACGCTGTTCTAAATCTATAATACGACCCGGTGTACCTATGACGAGGTGATGAATTCTGCGAACACGGTCAACCTGCGCCTTAATATTAACACCACCAATACACAGCACCGATGTTTGATTCATACCAGCTGCAAAATGACGGTGCTCATCTTGAATTTGCAGTGCAAGTTCGCGAGTTGGTGCAATAATGAGTACTTTTTGACGATTGTCGCGGCTTATTTTGTCTATAAGTGGAATTAAGAAAGCAGCGGTTTTACCAGTACCTGTATGTGCTAAACCAATTACATCTTTTCCTTCTAGCAAATGAGGAATAATTTGATCTTGAATAGGGGTTGGGGTGGTGTATCCACGCCCTTGAATATTGCGCTTAATTTGGTCAGCAATGGCAAAGTCTTGCCACACATGCTTTGCTTCATATGCTTCTTCTTGCTTTAATTCAGCTTTTTTAATAAACATTGAGGGGTGAAAACTCCTCTGTTGGCGCGAAATGCCAGGGCGGCGTGGTCTAAAATTTCCACGGCTAGCGTTGGCACTATTATTACGGTTGTTTTGCCCATGAAAAGGCCTTTTATTGTACATATGTGTAAAAAAATTAATAGGTGAGAAACAGACAAAGGCAGGTTTTAGATGCAAGTGAATGTATCTCTGTAATTGCTATATTATATAGCAGATTGATGCAGTAGTCAAATTGAGCCTTGCATATAGGCTGTTACCTGCGCGTAACGAGCCTGATCTATGTGACCCACACGTAAAAAATAGTTAAGAAGTTGTTTCATGGTAAAAACTGCGCGCAGCTCTACGCCGGCGGCGGCTAAATCGGCGCGCGCACCTTGCTCGCGATCAATAAGCACCGTAAGATCGGTAATGGCTATTCCCATGGTACGTATTGCATTGATTGTTTCTATTTTTGTGTGGCCCTGGGTTACTAAATCGTCAATAACCCGCACAGGGCCATGAACATTTTTATGAGCAGAAGCAGGCACAATTGTACGCCCTTCAGGCGTTTCTTTTTTTTCAAGTATTTGTACATGGGGTATGCCGGTGGCAGCAGCATAGGCGAGCCCAATGGGCTCGCCGGCCTGAGGAATACCCACACAAAATGCTGGTTTTTCCTTGTCGGGAATGTCTGCCATAGCCAATGCCATTTGATGCAATACCACCTCTGGCAGATTGCGCAGGTTAAAATAAATTGGTGAGAGTGGTGCGTCGGGTTGTGTTTCGTGCAGCTTAAGCACAAACTCACCTTCCTGGGCAAAATCGACAGGGCTAGTGTCTCTTTCGATTTGCACAAACTCCCATGCACCTGGCGCGCCGCTGCGGCGGCGCACTTTTGCACGGGTTTTAGTTGTAAATAGCAAATCTGCAAGTTTTTCTTGCGCGCTGGTTAGGCCTTCTGGGTGTTCCATATAATTAATATTATTGTGTAAATCCTAATGACGCTGTTAATGCAATAGCTGCTGAACGCATATCTTCTGCTGCATATATGCCGCGCCCTACAATGGCATGCCAGTTGCTTCCCGCGACCTTGTTCATTTCTTCAATGCTGCCACCCTGTGCAACAAAACCTGGCGAATACAATGAATACCGTCCGTTGCCGACCACTCCATCGAGCTGCTTTTTTTATTGTGGCAACGGCCTCTAGCTTTGTCCCCGGCACGACAAAATCTACAACGCCCTCGCGTGCGGCCATTTCATATACCCGTGCCGGCCCCGCGTCATTAATAATGCCTCCCTCACTCCATAAAAACTCCGGGTGCGTCATGAGTGCGCCAACCATAACATTTACCCCATTATCTTGTAATGCCTTAATCCATTCGCGCACAGTCATTGCACCAGCAAAGGGGAATAAAATTGCAGAGTCCACATTCGCATCTTTGCAAATTTTAGCGAATACCTTTCCCATATCGGGTATATCGTTACCTGCTTTTTGATAATCAAAAATTACAGGCAACTTCGTCATTTCTTTTATTGTTGCAACGGTTTTTGCCAAGGTTTCAGTTAACCCAAGCTGCATGCCTACTTTATATCCGCCAATACCTTTAATATCTTTGGTTGCTGCAACGAGTTTAGTGAGGTGATCGAGTGTTACTTCTGTGGAGATAATAATACTTTTATCGTACGGAATCTTTCCATCAATATTTGGCATGAGGACATTATACACAACTAGTTGCTATACTACATGCATGGAACGGTTTAAAATGATCGCTTCAGGATACGGACTTTTCATTCGCCATAACAAAATTCTTTTGCTGCGACGATGTAACACCAGCTACATGGACGGGTTCTACGGGCTCCCCGCCGGACATATTGAAGATAACGAAACGCTTACACAAGGCATGCTGCGAGAGCTACAAGAAGAAACCGGTGTAAGCTTGACTAAAAATGACATTGAACTTGTGCACATTATGCATCGCAAAAGCAACGATATTCGTATGGATTTTTTCTACACAGTGAAACAATGGGTTGATGAACCAAAAAATACAGAACCAAATAAGTGTGATGACTTTGCATGGTTTCCTCTTGATAATTTACCCCACAACACAGTTCCTTATATTAAAACTGCAATTGCACATGTGCAAAGCCACCTTATGTATAGTGAATACGGATGGGAGCAACTGTAGTACAAAATTTATAAATGCCGCACAGTTTTATATAGTTTGCTTATTGTAGCTGCGCAAACACCAATCATAATACCAATGTCAAAATGAGGTGCAAAATAAAGCGTTGCAGACAAAGTAACCAGCGCAACTAACCCATCATTTCCTTTTACTGTACTTAAACGCACAATTTCTTTAAAGTTTATAAGCTCAGCAACAGTAACCATAATAATGGCGGCTAAAGATGCATAATTGACGTAATAAAAAAGTGGGGTAAAAAAAAGCATAACAATAATTGCAACTATGCCTGTGCCCACCGATGCAAATCGCGACTGAGCACCGGCTGCCATATTAAGTGCAGTGCGTGATATTGAACCTGCTACCGGATATGAACCAAAAATTCCAGATGTAATGTTTGCAAGACCCTGTGCAAACATTTCTCTATGAGGGTTAACCTTGTCGTGTGATTGCACAGCAAGTTGCTTAATCACAGATGTACCACTTATAAACCCTATAACTGCAATTGCAAATGCATCTGATACTAAGCCTGTCACATTGATTGTACTCATGGTGGCCAATTCAAACAATCTAAATCCTCGGGGCACATCTCCTACAATGGGACCTGCATAACCTAAATAATTGCCTAATAGTGCGCCAGCGATAATCACAATAAGTGCCGCTGGCGCATGCGGAAAAAATTTTCTCAATAGCAATACGGTAAAAATAGACCCTATGCCTATAGTTGCCGTGTAAACATTTGCAGAATTAAGATTCACCATTGTCTCTACAAACACTTTATAAAAATATGGCTGATCTGAGACAACAACTCCTAATAAAGTGGGCACCTGTGAAAACCAAATAATGCATGCAGCTGCAGTAGTAAAACCAATCAATACAGGGTGTGCAATAAAATTAATTAGAGATCCAGCTCTTACAATACTTAATACAATTTGTATAAAACCAACTAGCATAGACAAAACTGCAGCAGCCGCTATAAGTTCGAGAGGGTTTGCGGCATATTTCACCAATGCCGCAGCAGTTAATAATGAAATTGTTGCAACAGGCCCGGTTGACAATATTGTAGATGATCCACTTAAAGCTGCAATTATGGTAGGTACTGCTGTAGCGTACAACCCTGTGTAAGCAGGAAGCCCTGCCATAGTTGCATATGCTAATGCTTGAGGTATAGCAACAAAAGAAACAGATAACGCCGCGACTATGTCGTCTTTCCAATTCTTCATTGCAATATTGTTGATAGTTATACAACTTTATACGACATGCACCAACAAAACAAAAGAGGTAGAATACTGCTATGCGAAAAAACGATTTAGCACCATTTTCATGGAACGATTTTTTCAAAGCCGTATTATTTTTGCTTGGTAAAAGAAAGAAAACATACTTATTACTCACCTTTGTACTTATACTGGTACTAACTTTTGGAGCTTTGCCCCCATATATTATTGGCAAAACCATAGATTTTTTGTCTTCGTATACTCAGGGTGATAGTTTAGAACCTTTCTTTGTGCTGGTTATATTCGGTACTATTACTTCTGCAGTTGCCTCATATTTCCGTCTTCAAATAAAACAATCATTGGGCGATATTTTGAGTGATATGTCATACGATATTCGCGTTCAGGGTTTTGAAAAACTTATGAGCCTTTCACTTGCCTGGCACGACAAGCAACTTACCGGTAATAAGTATCAACGTCTGCAAAAAGGCATTGGAGATTTATGGGCTATTAGCTATTTTTTTGGTAATACAGTATATCCCACTGTTATTGGTGTGGCCTACACCATAATACTGCTTATTTTTGTAAGACCACTATATGTGCCACTTGTATTGTTATATGGCATAGGGTTTTGCCTAATTCTTTGGTACTTCTACAACCGCCTGCAAAACCTTAATGAGCAGCTCAATCAAGCAATGGAAGATGCAAGCGGTGTACATGTAGAGGGATTGGGTAACATTCTTACCTTAAAGTCATCGGGTGCCCAGAAAAAATTTGGAAGTCATATTGCACTCCGTGAAAAAATAAAAAAACAGTATGAGTATGAAATTAGACGTGTTTCTATTTTGCAATGGCAGGTGTATCAAATATACAATGCGGTAGTACTTGGAGTATTCTTAATTTATTCAGGTATAGACGTTGCCCGCGGCATTCTGTCCGCGGGCACAATAGTAATTATTAATTCGTATCTTGTGCAAATTACTAACAGAACATCTGATATTCTCTCTAACTACGAGAAGATTTTAGAATCTAAGTCGGGCATTGGTCGCATGATGAATATATTTTGGGCAAAGGATGTTTCCGTTTCTCGAGGTACTCAAAAATTTCCTCCCCAATGGAAAAAGCTTATTCTCGACCAAGCAACATTCGCGTATTCACACGATACAACAAAAACCGCTCTAGACAATGTGTCTATTACCGTTACTCGACATCAAAAAAGTTGGCATAGTAGGAAAAACAGGCAGTGGCAAATCAACCTTAAGTAAAATACTTGTGGGTTTATACCCGCTCTCTGCCGGTAGGTATACAATTGACTCTACAAATTATTATGACTTGTCTGCAGAATCAATAAGCCATCATATTGCCATAGTTTTGCAAGATTCTGAAATGTTTAACATGACGCTTCGAGAAAACATAACACTACTGCGCAGTGTCAGCGAAGAACTTTTACTCAAGGCTGTAAAAGTAGCACAACTTGAAGATGTTGTTACAAAACTCCCCGATGGTCTCGAAACGCTTATAGGTGAAAAGGGTTATCACTTGTCTGGTGGTGAAAGACAACGAGTAGGTATTGCAAGAGCAATATGTAAAAACCCCGAAATTATTATCTTTGATGAAGCAACTTCATCGCTCGATTCTCGAACAGAAGGAAAAATTCAAAGTGCTCTAGAAAAGGAACTTTCAAAGAAAACACTTATTTTTATTGCCCACCGTGTAAGCACTTTGAAGAATGTTGATATTATTTATGTGTTCAAAGGTGGGCGCATTGTAGAATCGGGCACCTTTAAAAGTCTTGGTGCTGACTCACAAAGCTACTTTTCGCATTTATATAAACTTCAGGCCGAGCACGGTGGTGTAAGCTCTACAAAAAAATAAGGAAAATCAAGCGTTTTGATATAATTAGCCTGGCGTAAGTCGCACTTAAACAACTGGAGGTAATGGTCATGGGAACGCAAGCCTGCAAGGTGTGTGGATTGCCGACAAAGTACTTATGTACTGATTGCTGGCAACCCCTTTGTCATCGACACAGCAGCAGCGACCGCTGTCCGGCTTGCGAAGATGCCCTTACTGAAGAGGCGCTAAGGGCAACCAGCGATGTTGAGGATCCTCTGAGCCACGAGGAGCGGATGGCCTCTTTGGTAGCCTATCTCAGAGGAAAGAACAAAAGAAGGAAGTGAGCAATGAGAGCTTGTGTTGATTGCACTGCTCCTACCAGCAACGTGTGTGGGCAGAACAGGTGCACAAACCTCTTTGCCAAGCATGCTGGGAGG
>LMZU01000034.1 GCA_001567245.1 Microgenomates bacterium OLB23 | reverse complement strand
GTTGTTGTTATGTCGTCGGGGGGTGGGCGGGGTTATGTTGTCATAAAATCCCTCAATGGTAACCCTTTGTTCACCACTGCTTTGATCAAATAACTTGCCCAGCAAAATTGAAAGCTCATTTGCTGCATTGGGAATAATGCCACCATAGAGCCCTGAATGGTTATCTTTTGTTGATGTTTCTACAGTCAATGCAATGTTTAGCACGCCGCGAAATCCCACCTCAATTACTGGGTGTCCTGCCGTGATTTCGCCATCAGACACAAGCAAAAAATCTGCCAAAAGCTTTTCTTTGTGTGTTTCTACAAATGTGTCTAGTCCCGAAGATCCGGCTTCTTCGTTGCCCTCAATTAAAAATGTGACATTGTAGCCAAGGCTTTTTTGTTGTATAAGCTCAATTACGGTAGCAATATAGATCATTATTTGACCTTTGTTGTCTACTGCACCTCGCCCATACAGGCGCCCGTTCTTCTCTTTTAGCTCAAATGGATCATGCGTCCATCCTTCGTTTATTTCTGCTGGCTGTACATCGTAATGCCCATAAATAAGCACATGCTGCTGTGACCCGTTATTATATTGTGCGCATACAATGGGGTTTCCTGCGCCTTTTGTAATTTTTACAGTAAATCCGTATTGGGTAAGTAGGTTACCAAGCCATTGTGCGGTTTTTTCAATATCTTTAATATATGACGGATCGGTAGAAATACTACGCAGCGCCACGAACTCTTTTAACAATTGTAGATACCGATTAAATAGAGCAGGTTGGTCCATAAATGCGATTATAACACAACTTGAAAAGTAAATTTTTCTATGGTATGCTACCGAGATTAGTATGAAAAAATTAGTTGCTATCATTATTTTCTTCCTTATTATCGCCGTCTAGGGCGAGGAAGAAGTGTGAAAGCACATCGGCCCGCCCAAAAGGCGGGTTTTTTTGTTGCTAAATACCAAATATGACAGAATACGATTTAGATAATATAATGCGGCTCTCAGATTTCGAGCGTCGACGTCTTGTGGGAACAGAGCTTACAACATGGTATCAAAGCCAAGGGTATGACAGAATATTATATGTTGGTAATATTGCAGACGCACTCCCACCTGCCGCAAGACCAGCTTTAGAAAGAGGTCATGCCCCTCTCGATGCATACCAAGGGCGATTGCCAGGGATGGCTTTAGGTTTATTTCCACAGCTTCCTGTTGGAATAAGAATGGATAGGCCTATTTATCCTCAAGAAGAAGTACTCCTGAAGGAGTTAGCTGCATTTTCTGATTCAACGTATCCAATAATGGGGCCGGACATAGATGATGATGCCAACACATTTATATACCCCTTCATTGGTTCGGAAAAAATGGTAGCGCAGTATGGTGAGAGAACGTTGCCCCCAGCCGAAAGATTTAACAACAAAGCAATAATGCGAAGCATGCTTGCAGACTTAGGTTACTCTCATGGACTCACTCCAGGTCATGAGATATTTTATGACCAAACCGATGTTCACCAGTTTGCCTCACGAACACTTGATGAAGTGTTGACGTATGCAGGACAATCTAAAGCACAAAAATTCCTAGTAAAGCTTGCGAATACGGCAAGCGGTTTGTTAAATGTGTCATTAACAGCAGAACAAGTGCGCGCAATTTCTGAGGGTGATGAAGTTGTGCGCGCCCGGGTGCACAAAGCCATTATGGCAATGTTCACTTCGCCATACGAAAATGGTCTTTTTCCGGGAGATGTTGTTGTGGAGGACTATGTTGACTATAGAGAAGCAGAGTCAGGCATAGGCGATTACAATTTTAGAGGTTTCTTAACGCCCAAAGGTGTTTTCGTGCCAATGTCAGCAAGCAGGCAGATTTGTGATGCTTCTGGAGAATACTTGGGAATGATTATGGCAAACACTCACAAAATAACAGACCTTGAAAAGATAGGACTACATCCTGGTGCTCTCAGGCAACAATGGGAACTTATGAACGCAGCAGCAAAAACTATGTATAGCCAGGGATACTGGGGGCAGGTAAGTTTTGATGCATTCACACCACAAGGAAGGAGTGTACTCGGATGGAACAGGGATTTTAATATGAGAGAAGGTGGTGCCTCCGTACCTGCCGTGGGGTCAAGCCTTGCAGATAAACTCTATGGCAGTGATGCAATGGTATTAGATATGGAAATGAAAGTGAACACCGGTGGTGTTCTTGATGAACAACATGTAGGAGAAGTTCTTGATCATATGCAACAACATGGTGTGCGCCCTTACGCAACAACCTTTTTAAGATATCCACGGGTTAATGCTGATGGACGGTACCAATATACAGTTAAAACTCTGAGTCCGTACAGAGGCGATGCACTTAACGAGCCAGCGGTTAGGGACCATGTATGTGGTGTGACGGAAGCAATGAATGATGGGAGTATAGATGTGGTGTTTGGATTACCTGGAAATTATTAAACAACAAAACTATGTGTACAGTACAAATTGGCATTATAGATTCTGGACAAGGAGGCAAAAGTTTTAGTGCTCATATTGAGCGCATGTTTCGTAAACACACGAAGTGTGAGGTTATTATTGATTATTTTGCTGATACAGAAAACTTTCCGTATGGAAACAAATCGAAAAAGGAACTTGAGCTTTTAACAGAAAGGAATATATGTTATTTGGCTGAAAGAGGTAATACTCACATAGTAATTGCATGCAATACGGCTTCTATAGCTACTACTGAAGTTGTTTCGCGCTTGGAGAAAAAGTATAAAGTTTCTATTACTCCTATTACAAAAGTCCTCAACATTCAGCGTCATAGTTTTTCGACCAGTAAAAAAGTACTCGTTATAGCAACAGATTTTACTATTCGCTCACGCTACTATAAACATCTGCTCAAAGTAGCGCATGACAAGATAACGGTTCGACAATTGTCTCTTCAGCAACTGGTGCGTTATGTCGAAGAAGACGCAATACACATGGCAAAGAAAGAAGTCTCTCTTCTTGCGCATTTTATGCACGGTGAAGGATTTGATGGGCTTGTACTTGGGTGTACACATTACTCGTACATCTATGATATGTTTAAAGAGTGGTTGAGAGATATTCATATATTTGATCCATCGTATGAAACAGCGCGTCACATATTGTTACAACACAGATGTGCTTTTGTTTCCACAAGCGTATGATAGGTGTATTACAAAGCAGAACAGATGCATCGGGGTGGCACGAACTTAAATGCATATATGAGTCGTTGGGTGTTTTATACTCAGATATTTTGGTCTGTAACATCGCTAATCCCCGCATGCAAAAGCAAAAAATAGTGAGGTTTGGGAGGAGTGTTGACGCAATAATTATTGGTGGCCTAGGAGAAGTGGGATATGGGGAAAGAAATAAGCTCAAAAAAGCCGCTTTTGATCGCATGAGGAAAGAAACAATTCCTGCATTGCGTACGCTAATAAAAGAAGAAAAACCAATGCTTGGTATATGTTTTGGACATCAGCTCATATCTGAAGCGCTCCACGAAGAAGTTGTGCATGATCCGGAGAGAGCAGAGGTTGGCATTCGCAAAGTTTATCTATATGCAGAAGCACTGCACGATCCTGTATTTAAGGGCTTGAAGGGAAGTTTCGAGACAGTTATGGCACACAAAGATAGGGTAGTAGCTTTTCCGAAAGATGTTGTGCCCTTGGCATATAGTCATGAATGCATGGTACAAGCTTATCGGTATAAAAATATGGTGTATGCCGTTCAGTTTCATCCAGAGATGACAGAGGAGGACTACAATTATAGATTGTCGTTTAATTCGTCATATCTCGCAAAAGCAGACAAAGGAATGATTCATAGTCATCACCTTCAAGGCAGGAGGCTTCTGAGAAACTTCATTAATATAGTGGCTTCCACTTAGTTAGGGTGCGGTTGTTGGGGTTATTTGTGTTGCGCCTGTAGGGGTGATTGGTGTTGGGCTTGGGGTTACCTGGAATTTCTGCCTCTGGGCCACTATCTTTTGGCAGCTCAATAGCTGGTGAAAGTTGAGGCTTTGGCTGCTGCGGCAGGGCTATATTTTCGCCTTCTCGAAGCGCAGCAGAGTCTGTGGCGACAGCTTTCTTTGTATTTTCAGCGGCTTCTTTAAATGCTTCTAAGTTTTCATTTGGCTTTTTTATAGTCTTCTGATTTTTTATCTAAAGTTTTAAGTACGTTTTCCATGTTTACAATAGCATCATCATATTTTTTGCCTTGGAATTGTGCCCACGCAAGGTTATAGTATGCATTGGGCCAATCGGGCTTTAGCCCTGCCGCTGCTCTAAACTGATTTTCGGCCTCTGTGTAGTCTTTAAGAGAATAAAACACACCTCCCAAGTTTAGGCGAATAAGTGGGTTATTGGGGTCTTGCAAGATCGCTCTGCGATAAGATGCTACAGTCCATGCCTCTGCTCCCTCGGCTACATTGATGATGTTTCTGTAAACCAAGGCTAAATTATTCCAGTAGCCTACCTTTTGGGGGTTAAGCTGTACGGGTACTTTTGCCTCACTAATTGCAATTTGAATAAAGCGGGCGATGTCTTGTCGTTCTTGATCGGTGAGCTTTTCTTTTTTTTGCGCCAGGTTGTTTGCAAGTAATAAGTTAACTTGACTCATTTGTACATGATATCGCTCTATGTATGGATTAATACGAATTGCTTGTACAAGGCTGTTATATACCTTTTGACCGTCATTTGCACGAACTGCGTCGAGCGAATCTTTAAACTGCATTTCTGCGGCGTATGCGCGAGACGCAAAATAGCCACCGGCACCCACAGCAACAAGCAATATGAGCGAAATACTAAGATACAGCAGTGGTAGTGACTGCAAATCGATACTTACTTCTTGCTCATCATAGACGTTGTTTTTAAGGGCCAACAATGCGCAAAGCACAACTGTAAAAAACAGTGTGATGAATGAAACAGGTAAAGCAATTGTTACAAGCGCAAGATATGCTGCCCATACTGCATACATTGTTGCTTGGGGGTCTCTCTCGGCAAACAAACCTTGAACTTCTCTAATAACAAATACCCATACGAGCATGTACATAACTAGACCAAGCAATCCCGACTCTGTCCAAATATGAAGCAGCATTGAGCTTGCAAGATTAAAGTTAATTTGCCATACATTGGTTGCATTATAGCTGCGCTGCTTTGCCGCAGTAAATGCAGCTTCGTAGTTATCTATACCAACACCAGTAACTGCAGTTTGCACGGTTTTAAGGCTATCGATTGCTGCAATCCAAGAGGTTTGCAGTGGAGGGAGCTGTAGCCCCGCCTGGCCACTCGGTGGGAACACCGCTCGATATCCGATGAGCACAAATGCCACAATGCCCACCAGCATGGTTACTACAAACAATGAAGAGGGTTTTTTGCCGTGCATAACACTTTGCGCAACAGAAATGACCGACACAAGAGCAAGCAAACCGGCTAAGATGAGCGTATCTACCACATTGCCAACTGGCGAAAAGCGCATATTCTTAAGA
Organism: Microgenomates bacterium OLB23; assembly: GCA_001567245.1. GTDB lineage: Bacteria > Patescibacteriota > Microgenomatia > UBA1406 > HO2-37-13b > OLB23. The sequence goes on along the minus strand of LMZU01000034.1, from coordinate 30,416 downwards.
AAAGTCGAGCGTGAGCGGGAGTTGTGCATTTTTGAGAGGCTCAAACCAAAACACAATAGCTGCAAGGGCAGCTACACCCATGCCAACGGTGAGAGCCGTCATAATGCTGTCAATGTACTTTTTTTTATCGTATGTGTTCACAATAACAAAGTACAGTGCTATACAAGCAAGGATTGGTGCTAAGCCCCAAGGTAGAGAGGTGAGCGCTTGTAGTTTGTTTGTTGATGAAAACACAAGCGCAATAACCTGTGTACACCCAAACAATATTAACACTTTGTCAAAAGATGTTTTGATAAGGTGAATTTTTTTATGAAGCAACAGTGAAAGTGCTACAAGCACAATCGATGTGAGCACAGACACAAAAATTAGATAATACTTATGGGTAAGGAAGAATTCTTGGGTGATTGGTAAAAAGAACCATGGTACTAAAAACACCGTTGCATAAAGCAAGATAGAGCGAAGTTGCGTAAGAAGATTTTTAAGGCTCATTGGCACAGTGTAACGTGGTTCATTTTTGTTGTCAACCGAAAAATTGTGGGTTGTTGACAAGAGCTTTCTTGGTTGATTAATATGTATCTATGCAGAACGTTATAGGAGGTATTGTTGTATCGGCACTTACGATTGTTGTCTTTCTTTTGACTACGCTCACCGCGACCAGTTCTTTTGTAAACTCGTTGTTCATTATATATATAGGTGTAGCCTTTTTTGGCTCACTATACTTTCCTGTTGTACGCCAAAGCATAAAAACAAGCAGGTGCTTGCTGTATATATGCTCATAATATTCGTTTCAATGTTGCTGTGGGTTGGTGTAACGGGGTGGTTTTTTTCACCATTTTTTTTATGTGCTTTATCTTTTGGCTATTATGCTTTCGTTTATAGTGTCGCCGTTTGCTACGTTGTTGTTTGTTATAACCCTTATTGGCCTGTTTGCGCCTAACATAGGATCAATAGATGTAACACTCGACTTTATTACTGTTGCGTCGCTCTTTTCTATAGTGCCTATCACATACTTTTTACAGCGGGAGTATTTGTATTTGCGCCAACAAGAGCGCAAGGTGCTTATTTTAGAAGAAGAAACCGAAAACCTACGCAATAAGGTAGACGAAGTATTGCGCAATAGAGTTATCAAATTTGCGGTAGGCCTTCGCCAAAGTGTTAATGACATGAAGCAAACCGCTATGGTTGCTCAAAACATAACCGAAAAAACCAAACTAAAAACCTCACTCAAAAATATTGCGGTATTGGGTGACGAAACACTACAACAAATTGAAAGCTTTGAAGTAGAGGTAACTGGCAAGAAGCTTGTGCACACAAGCAGCAGTAAAAAAACGCACAGAAAAAAGCTTTAAATTAATCTTTAAGATATTCTTTAACCTTTTCGACGAGTTGATCTGGAGTCATGTCGGCCTTAATAAGATATGCTTTTGCGCCTAGCCCAAGGGCTTCTTTCATAACAGGGTCGTGTGCAAGATTGGTAAGAAGTACCACTTTTGAGGCTTTTGCTTTTGCATTTTCAGAGAGTTCGCGCAAAACCTCTACGCCATCCATTTTTGGCATCATAATATCGAGCAAGACTAAATCATAGTCACCCTCGATAATTTTGTCATAGCCATCTTTTCCGTCAACGGCAGTGTCTACATTAAAATCTGCATCTTTTAATATTTCTTCGTACAGATCTCGAATGTACTCGTCATCATCAACAACTATGAGTTTATGCATACTGGTTACAGTCTATTGCAAGCTATAATAAATGTCAAGGAGTTCAATGTGATTGTGTTGTGTGAGCTTGTGTTGTATAGTATGTAACTTATAATGAGGCAGCCCACAGATTATTACAAAAAACAGTCTTTGATTGACATAGACAAGTCGTTGTCAAAAAAAGTAACCAAGGTTTCTCTTAATGGATCTTCGCTTTCTCTTCACGAGATTCTTTCGGTTGGCAGGAATGGTGGCCTTGTGGAATTTACTACAGAGAGCAATATTCTTGAAAATATTCATAACACATATAAGGTAATGATTGTTGATGTACAAAATGGTGTACCTATTTATGGTTGTAATACTGGGTATGGGGCTCAAGCATCGCATGTGGTTAACAAAGGGCTTAAAAAGAAGCGTGTTGCCGAAGCAAAGAAAATTTCTGAGGGCATAACACACATAGATGTTGCGGTTGGGCCAGAGTTTAAAGATGAAATAGTGAGAGCTGCAATGCTCATACGCATTAACATGCTTATGAACGGCGTGAGTGCCGTTAAACTAGATGATCTTAATATTTATAGGAAAATGCTCAATGCACATATTACCCCTGTGGTGAATATGTATGGAGGCATTGGAGCTTCTGGTGATTTGGCGCACAATGCGCGAGTGCTTAATGCGGCTCGAAGGTACAAGGGAACCAAAGTTAGAGACAAACAAGGCAATGTGATTGAGGCAGAAAAAGCATTAAAAGCGGCGCGCATTGAACAGCTGTATCTTGACCCAAAGGCTGGTTTGGGGCTTGTAAACGGTGATAACTTTTCTACAGCGGTGGCCACATTTTTGGCAGCCGATACGGTAAGGGCGCTTGTGCTTATGCACGCAGTAGCTGCAATGGTTATAGAGGTGCTCAGAGGCACCGATAGATCTTTTCACCCTATGTTGGCATACGTGCGACCGCACCAAGGACAAGATGAAACAGCTTCAATAATGCGTGACCTGCTGCAAGGGAGCAAGCTTGCATACCAAGAAATGAAAGGTCATAAAAAGAGGCCAAAAGGCGTAAAGGTACAAGATGGCTACTCACTTCGTGGGATTTCTCAATATTTAGGTGTAGATGTTGAAAAAATAAAGGGCATTCTTGACACAATTGAGGTTAATGCGAATGCTGTTTCTGACAATCCATTGTGGGTGCTACCTGCATTTGCTACAAAGGGAGAAAAGCCATATCAGTGGGTAAGTGGTGCAAATTTTATTGCAATGCACATGGTAGATGTAATGGATGATCTTCGTAAAATTATGACCCACATGACCAAGTTATGTGATAGGCATGTTGCGCGTTTAGTTAACACACATGAAAGTAATGGTTTGCCTCCTAATCTTTCTGACAAAGCAGCAATTACACAATGCGCATTTAAGGGGGTACAAATTCAATCGGGAATGTTTGATGTATATGCATCTTTATTATCAATGCCGGTAAGTACCTTCTTTGGAGTCCATGAAGAGGGCAATCAAGATATTACATCGCATGCACTTACCTCGGGAATATTGGGGTTTGATAATTTACGTATTACTCACTATGCTTTGGCACAAACGTTGCTTGCGGTGTGTCAGGCGGTTGACCTGCGTGGTGGTGCCCGAATGCTTTCAGAAAAAAACAAGACCCCTATATACCTATGTGCGTTCTCAGGTACAATATGTTAAAGAAGAGCGACCATTACATAACGAAATCGAACTAATATATAAAGCTATAGCATCAGGAAAACTAAATGAGTTATTGCAGGCGCATACGTTTTCATAATGACACAAGAAAAAATTCTTCAAAAGTATTTTCACCACACGCACAAACCCCCTAGACCATTGCAACTGTTTCATGAGGCAGCTAGGTATATTCCTGCATATAAGGATTTTCTTAAAACTCATAAGGTTTCACCCGCAAAAATTATTACCATGAAGGATTTTCTTTCTGTGCCTGTAATGACAAAAGAGAATTATATTCATGCATATGATTACAAAAGCCGATCATGGAACAGGAAAACAAAAACTGAACACATGGTTTCTACCAGTTCTGGTACAACGGGTGAGCCGGTCTATTGGCCACGCGACATTCAAACAGTTGTTGAAGGGGCAATGTATCATGAGAAAATTTTTAACGCGTGTTTTGATGCAAAGAAAAAACAGACACTATTTATAAATGGATTTGCGCTTGGTAACTGGATTGCTGGAACGTTTACTTCTGAGTGCTGCTTTTTGGTTTCTATGAAGGGATATCCGCTTACAACGGTTACACCTGGTTATAACAGTGGAGAAATAATAAGAATGCTTAAAGAGCTCTCTCCAAAATACGAGATGACAATTATCGCCGGTCATGCACCTTTTTTAAAGCAGCTCATCGAAGAGGCAGTTGCGGCTGGTATTGACTTTAAAAAACTAGACGTGCGACTATTGGGCACAGGGCAGGCAATTACAGAAAACTGGCGCACTTATGTAATGAAGTTGTTGAAAAGTAAAGATAGAGAGCACACTGTTGTAAATTTATACGGGTCCGCCGATGCTGCACTTATGGCATTTGAAAGCCCCGAATCGATTTCACTGCGCACTTACTATGCTACACATCCTCAAAAAACCCGTGCGCAGTTTAACGACGAGCGGCTTCCATCGATATATTCGTATGATCCTTCGATAGTGTATTTTGAAGATGTTAAGGGAGAATTATGTATTTCTAAATATTCCAGCGTTCCGTTAATTCGTTATAACATGCATGATAGTGGGGGCTTGCTTAACAAACACATGGTATATTTGTTTGGAAGAGAAAAATTTATGGTCAAAATATATGGAGCAAATGTGTATACAGAGCATGTGCAGCACGCACTCACTCACGCAAAGCTGCAGCCATATCTTACAAGTAGCTTTAAGCTGGAAATGGCATATGATGCAGATAACAACCCTCAGCTTATTTGTCGTGTTGAACTTACCATGACAACACAAAAAAGCGATGAATTGGTAGAGCAGGTGCAAAACATTTTTTATTAATGAGGTTAGAAAGATTAACTCAGAATATCACTTTATTTTGAACACAATAGGCGATAAAGCAAAGCCGGTAATTATATTGCATGAACATGGCGATCCGGATCACTTTCCATTAGGAAAGGTTAAAAAAACTGCTTAATGATATAATTTAACTATGATTGGTGACCTTGTTAAGGAACTCTTCAAAATTCGTCACCCACATATTACTCCTTCAAAGGCAGCGCTTAACAACTTAGAAAAAAAGGTTACCTCTGTTGCAAAAAAACACAAATCACTACACGGATTATCAAAAAAAGCTATATATGAGCTTACCACTGCGCGCAACCGCAATCTTATTAAGCCAGATCAACAAGATGCGTTGCGCACGTTTAATGTTGGTTTTTTTGGCATGAGTGTTGGTAGCCATGCGGTGCTTTCGTGGATGTTGGTATCTCGTGCTGATATTGTCAAAATTGTTGACCCAGATACCATTGATGCCTCAAATCTTAATAGGCTGCGGTTTGGATGGAGCGCTGTTGGCAAATACAAAGTTGACGTAGTCAAACAGCAGCTGCAAGATATGAACCCAAACTGCAGCGTTATAGCTACAAAAAAAACAGACGTGAAATATGTTGAGCAAATTTTTGATACACAAGGCCCCATTGAGGCAGTAGTTGATGAAATTGATAACTTTCCCGCAAAAATTTTACTTAGAAAACTCGCTAGGCAAAGAGGTATTCCTCTTGTTTCAGCGGCAGATGTGGGTGATAATGTGATGGTTGATATTGAGCGTTATGACATAGACAAAAACTATCCTTTTTTTCATGGGAGAGAGGCAAATTTAGAAAATATAGAGCTTTCTCAACTTACTGAGCCAGAACTTAAGCGCCTCATCATTAAGCTGGTTGGTTTTGAGCATAATAGCGAAGAAATGGTCAATTCATTATTTGGAATAGGCGCGTCAATTCCAACATGGCCGCAGCTTGGCCCTACAGCAAGTATTGCCGGCGGCATTGTTGCCACACTGCTTAAAAAAAATAAGACTTGGAGAAACAGTAAAAAAGTGGCAGGTATTATGTATCGCTCGATGATATATTTGTTGCAGATTTTAATAGTCCCGAACAAAATTGAAAGGCGTGAGCATAAAAATTGCTCATATTAAAAAAATGTTAAAGATATGAAGTCAACGCACAACTATAAAGCATGGGAGCTTGATGTGAAACAAGGCACATTAGAAGATGTGGTTTCTTATGGGTTACTAGCACCGTCTAGTCATAATACGCAACCATGGAAGTTTGAAGTTCAAGGTGAATACATAAAAATCCATCCTGATTATGCACGCAGCTTACCGTACAGCGATAGGTATAACCGTGCATTTTTTTATTACCCTAGGTTGTGCATGGGCAAATTGTGAAATAGCAGCGACACATTTTGGATATAAGGTGATAAATGAAGTGCTGCCCGAAGATGAAATTAATGATATTGCTATACGTATGCGTTGTACAAAAAGCCAACGTGTTGAAAGTACTAACGTGCAAGAACTATTTACTGCAATAACAAAAAGACAAACAAACAGAATGCCTCATATACAAAAAGCACTAGATAAAAATGCAATTAATGCATGTAAAAATCAAAAAGTAGAGAAAGGAATGAATGTGTATGTGCTAACCGATGAGCCAAGTAGGCTTGCATTATCAGAAATGGCAGCAGATGTTGCAGCATTTGTGTATAGCGATCCAGTATTTAAAAAAAGAGCTGCAAGAGTGGCTGCGTCCAACCACCACACACGAAAAAGATGGTATTGCGTTATTTGATGCAGGTGTCTCAGATAAAGTTTCTGAACAGATCGTCAAGAATATTGTTCATGCACAACCACACGAAGAAGCACAAAAAGATAGAGCTCTTATTAAAGGTTCAACAGGATTTATAGTAATTACCGCACCCGGAGACACAAAGGAGGAGTGGTTAAGAGCAGGGAGACTTGTAGAGTATTGTTGGCTCACACTTACTCATGCCGGTATAGCTGTAGCTCCTATGACTGGACTTATTGAACACCCAACTGTACATAAAAGGCTTATGCAGCTTTTACATACTGCGCAGAGACCGCTATTTTTTGCCCGCATTGGTTATACAGAGGAGCGTAACCACGTCAGCCCCCGCAGACCCCTTGAAGATGTACTAAAGAGAAGTCTATAATCAAGCTATGTTCGGCTTAATTACCGTTGCCCTTGTGGCACTTGCGTGTATTGGCATAATTCTGCTAGGTCTTTTTACCTATCAAAGCAACCCAAAGAGTATTACAAGCAGGTTGTTTTTTATATTTTCTCTTACCTTGGCTTTGTACATAGCTGCAAACTATCTTGCAACAACACAAACAGTCGATGCACTATCATTGTTTTGGATACGTATTGTTATGGGTATAGCGCTACTTATTAATATTTTCTACTTTTTTCTTGTCTGCGAGTTTCCGAATGTCCTCAGATCATTACCAAAAAAAGCTTATTACATAATTGGGTTGCTCACATTATGTCTTGTGCTGCTAAGCCAAACACCTGCAATTTTTGCTTCAGTTTTGCCTGGCACAAATCAACCGGTACCAGGTATGGGTATGCCACTCTTTTTATTGCATACAGTAATTTTTTTGGGTGGAGGAGTTTTGACGCTTGTGAGAAAGTTTCGCAGAGCAGACGGCATTATTAAAAACCAACTTCGTTTTTTTATTCTTGCAACTGCTTTTATGTTCTTTGCAATATTGCTGACAAATGTTTTTTTTGTGCTTGTTCTTAAAACTTACCGCATTTGTTGGGTTGCTCCCAATATATACCACGATTTTTGTAGGGCTTATAAGTTATTCGATTATGCGCCACAAGTTTTTAGACATTCGCTTTATTGTGGCGCGTTCTGTGGCATACACCATTGTAGTAATAATTCTTATCTTGATGTATTCGCTGAGTATATTCTTGGTTGGCACATATATTATTGGCTATCAAATTATGCCGGTGAACATGGCAGTATCGGTGTTCTTTGCATTTATTATTGCAATTTCTTATCAGCCGCTTCTGCATACCATTGAACGACTCACTGATAAGCTTTTTTTTCAAAGATCGCTATGATGCTCGGTTGTTACTCACAAAGCTGGGACGTATTATGGCGTCTACACTGGAACTGAAAGAAATTGCGCATTTAATTCTTAAAACACTCTTAAAAAGACATGAAGCTATCTAGGGGCTATTTGCTGCTTCTGCGAGACAATCAGATTATCTGGTCATACGGCCAGAGCACCAACAAAACCCTTGAGCATCATTTTGTTGGAGACTATATTTACTATCTTATTGAAGCTGCGTTGAAGAAAAAGGAGGACAATATATTGCTTTTTGAAGAATTACAAGATAGTGCAGAAAAAGACATTATGCGCGAGTATGACATGAGTATTGCATACCCGCTTTTAGTTGAAGGCAAACCTATTGGCCTCATGTGGTTTGGTTCAAAGCTTTCTGGTGAAACATATTCGAGTGAAGATATACATATGTTCAAAATTCTGGCACCAGAGGTTGCAGTGGCAGTAAAAAACTCCCTGCAATATGATGAAATCAAACAGTTCAACATAACGCTACAAGACAAAATTAAACATGCCACATATAACCTGCGCACTGCAAACCAAAAACTTAAAGATTTAGACAAGATGAAGGATGACTTTGTGTCAGTTGCGTCGCACGAACTGCGTACACCTATGACTGCCATAAAATCGTATTTGTGGCTTGCGCTTGCGGGAAAAGGAGGAAAGCTGAGCGAAAAACAGAGATATTATTTGCAGCGATCATATAACTCTTCAGATAGACTCATTAAGCTGGTAAATGATATGTTAAATATTTCGCGTATAGAGTCGGGAAGAATTTTTGTAAATCTTGGGAAGGCCGATATAGTCACGCTCGTACAAGATGTTATAGAAGAAGTTAAACCACGCATTGATGAACTTAAACTATCAATAGAAGTCGACTTTAAAAGCAAAGGTGTACTTGCACAAGACGAAATTAAACCAGTTATCGCCGACACCGATAAAATTAAAGAAGTTGTTTTGAACCTTATAGGTAACTCACTTAAATTTACCGATGCAGGCGGGAAGATAACTATTATGTTTACTAAAGACGGCAATAAAATAGTAACGAACGTGAAGGATACAGGCAGAGGTATAGATGCAAAAGACATGCCTACATTGTTTACAAAGTTCGGCATGATACAGGGGTCATACGCAACCAATAAAAAGGCTTCTGGCACCGGGCTTGGGTTGTATATTAGCAAGTCAATTATAGAGCTTCATAACGGAGAAATGCTTGGTTCTTCTGAGGGAATTGGTAAAGGAGCTACATTTAGTTTTTCGCTGCCCGTATATTCAGAAAAACTACTTCGCAACATGAAAGACAAACTTGATACTGGCAAGAGAGATCAAACCATAGGAATCATTCATACCACGATATAAGCTCTGCGTTTATTCACATGCATTAGTGCAAGAACCTTCACTATATAGTTGTAGTGGCGAATTGCATGTGCCAGCAGATGAGCAGTTTGCAAAGTCACCGCAGTTATTGCAAATTGCGCCTTGAATACAAAATTTTGGCGCAGGATCTGCAGGACATGCAGGTGGTGGGGTAGGAGTAGGTCCTCCGCCACCGCCACCACCACCACCTCCACCAGTCACCGTACACCCGGCAGGGCTGGCTTCTATTTTGGTGCGATCGTTGCTAACTGCATAATTACAACTTAAGGCTTCGCTTCCACCTGGAGTGTTTGAGAGCTGTGCATATACTACATACCACAACGGTTCTGGGTTCGCACAATCGTATTTGTATAAATAATCTTTTTCTCCATGCTGTGGGTCACAGTATAAAAGTTGCACGAGAGATGCAAAGGTACCCGGGTCGCGTTCTAGGCCGCATATATGACAAGAACATACTCCTGCATCGTTTACGGCAGTATCATAGCAAACTTGCGCATCTGTTGGGTAGCTGAGGTGCTCAATATGGTAGTTGTCAAAGAGAATACGCAGTTGCTCTAACTCTCTTTTACGCTCAATATCCCATACGCGAAATCGTGAACGCGCGGGGTTAAACATAATCAGGGCCACTACTGCGAGAATAGCGATGATGGTAACAACAATAAGAATTTCAACCAGGGTAAAGCCGCGTTGTTTCTTCATGTTATCTTTCATCATACCATTAGTTAACTATCCACCAGTTAAATGTTAATGGATCTTTGATTGCGCCGTCTATATGTACCGAAAAGTATGATTTGCAGCCTGCTTGAGCACGTTCCTCCGAAGTACATGACTTTTTTTTCTGCGACATAGAGGTTTTGGTTATATGTTTTTGATGTAGCAGTAACATACACCAGCGAATTGGGAGAAACTTTTTCGTTAAAAATAATGATTTCGTCACTGTTTGCTGGTATAACTCCATTACCAGCGGCCGCTGCGTTTGTTTGAATGGCTGGGGAGAGAATACCGTTTTCTTGATAGTTGTCTTCGGCTGCAATTATAACCGCAGAACTTGTAGCTTGGGTATATGTGTCAAGTGAGAGGTCTTTAAACTTTGCCGAACCATTATTGTCTATTGCTGCTACAACATTGCTGTCGTTCAAAACCTCAACTTTATTGTTGGTGAGTTGCAGGCCTAAGCTGCTATCGCTGTTGAGTGGTTTAATGGTGTTTGTGCGAATGCCTTTTTCTGCAATGACTTCTCCTTTTGCTGTAATGGTGCCATTGCGGGCTATAACAACCGCGCCATCCATAATTGATACCTGTTCAAGAGCAGAAAGCGTGAGTTCATTGTTTAAGCTTAGCACAGTGCTATCTTTAATTAGAATATTACCGGCCGTGAAAGAATCTGCTACCATAAGCGAGGTCATTGCTGCCTCACCAGTAACTGCAAGCTTATCTACATTGAGCATGTCTATAACACCGCCTGTTATCGATGCGTGAGTGCCGGGGTCGATTGTTGTGGTGTGTGCAATATCTTCTAAGGGTAGGCCAGTAGAATCATCTTGCTCTGTAAGATCATTTAAGTATGATTGAATGTTTTCAACTTCAGCCTGCAATTGGGAAGGGTCAAAAGTGGGTTCTTCACTTTGTTCGGCAGATATTCTTTCCAGGCGCTCGCGTAGCTCGCGAATGTTTTCTGCATCAATTTCTTGTGCTACCAGCTTTCCAGATATGGTAGCGTCTTGCGCAGTAATATTTTGAGTTAACAAATCTTCTGTCGTAGTTTTTTTGGCTTCAAGCGTTTCAGTTGTTATGGTCTTTGAGGTAATCTCTCTACTCACTATGCGATCTACGATGAGCGTATCAATTGTTGCATTAACTGCAGTTATCGATTGTGCGGTGAGTTGTTCAGTTTTAATCAATAGTGCATCTAAAGAGTTAACTATAGCCTTATCAAGATTTGCTAGTGTTGCTGTTGCTGTAGCTGGCATTTTCAAAATTGCTTCTTGCAGCGAAGTAAGAATGCTCACATCTACGTATGTTTCTGGGTTTACAAATACGGTTACCTGATCTACTTCGTTTGGATTGGTGCTGGTCCATTCGGTCATTGCATAGCCAATAATGCGTCCAGATTTTGTAGCTTTCATACCAACACCTGGCTTGCTCGATGCGGTAATGGGGTCTCCGACATGAATAGGTCCGTTCTCGGTTGTGACCAAAACAGGTACTCGGCCTTTAAGGGCAACTTGTACTTTTTCATATTCTTTTTCATCGTCTAATACTATGCCTGGCTTTGTAGCGATCACACCAAATGCAAGATTGTCATAAGCACTTGATGAACGAACAACATTATTTACGTCAGCATTATTTTGCTTACCGCCCTTACCAAAGGCAACAATTTCTCCTATGCCTATTGCATCTTTCGCCGCGGCGGGATATGTTTCTGCTAAGTCAAGACCAGAGGTTATGTTTGTTGGAAGTATTACAACACCATCTACCTTAATTGCAGTGTCCAAAGCGGAATCGTTGTTAAGCAACCAAACACGTGCCCAAGTTTCACCGTCAGATGGCGTAGCTGTACCGGTAGCATTGATGAAAGACCAAGCATTTAAGTTGCCAGGCACTACACTTCCAAATCCTGGGTTAGCAGGGCTTGTATCAGTTTGGCAGTCTGATCTTGATGTGTAGGTGTATATACCCCACCTCAACACTGCTCCCGCACCTGCATATGAGCTTCCATACCAGAGTGAAATTGTATACGTTCTATTTGTTCCGCCCGCAGTCTCCTGCCCAACAGGGAAGCAAGCGCTCATTGCTTGATCTTGATAATTTGTGAGTTCTAAATAGTTATCACCATGCGCAGCGCCTGCGTTTACCCATACTGGTGTTCCTGCTTTTGCATACCATGCATCAGGGAGGGTGGTATCTCCATCCGAGTTAACCTCAAAACTTGCGTTAGGCGCCAGAGAGTACTGCATTCCATGTACCGCAAGTGCACCTGCGTCGTTGCCTTGCGTTACGTCGCCATCACGAGTGAGCACAAAAGCTGTTGAGCCCGATGCAGAGGCAGCAAGTATATTCTGATCTCCAGTTTCATTAAGAATTGTAAGAGCCTTGCCGGTTTCTGCTCCGGTTACGGTGAGTTTTGCAACACCTGCAGTTGCAGAGCCAATAGTTGCACGGTCGTTAATAGTAACGTCATCGCCCGTCATGTTTATGGCCAGGTCACCCGTACCGCCTATATTCATAACGTTCGTACTAGTTGTGTAGCTAATTGTTCCCTCATCGCTGGTAGACGTACCAATGTGTAAGGTATCAGGACCAAGATACAAATCTCTCCAGCGCCTTGTGTCTGAGCCAAGGTCGTAGGTGTCGTCGGTTGTAGGCGACATATTGCCAGTAATAAACACATCGCCACCTGCAGGCACAATAGTTAAATCGGTACTTGAATTGGTGAAAGTAGCAACAGTGGTGCCTGCGTCTTTAAAGACAATGTCTGCGCCATCGGCATCTAGGTTAATATCGGTGGCTGCATCGATGGTTAATGTGCCGTCAGAGGTAATGTCATCTCCGTTGACAGCAATGTCTCCGGTAGTAATAACATTTCCGCTTTGATCAATATTAAACACAGACGATGAATTTTTGAGTAAGTTTATGTAGTAGCCAGACATGTTGCCGTTATTTGTGGTGTTAATTTTAAAGAGGTCATCTGCATTAGTATTAAGTGAGCCTGGTGACCAATCAAGAGAGAGCAGTGTACCACTAGAAAAACTCGTAGCTGTAGAGTTAATGGCCATTGCAGTTCCTGTTGTAATAGAGTCAGCGTTATAGGTATAACCAGTTGTTGTTGTACCCGTAAAATTCTGAGTCCAGGTGTTTGTGCTTTGATTGAGCGTTAGCGCTGCATCTAGATCAAGGGTGTCTTCAAATTCTGCAAAATCTAGGCAGTCGGTACAAATAAAATCACTGCCAGTTATTGTACTTGTTGCTGTTAAGGTACCTGTAATGTTTGTATCGCCACCACTTGGAGCAATTGTAAGGTCGCCAGATGAGTTTGTAGTAAAGCTCGAGTAGGTTGAGCCATCGGCATATGTGAGGCGAAGTTGCTCTGTTGTAGATAAAACATCAAGTTTTGCATCGGGCCCCGTTGTGCCTATGCCCGTTGTACCAGCAAAATAGTTAGAATAGCTCGATGAATTATATATGCCCCAGTTTCCGGAAGGTATAGACGACGTACCCGCTAGAATGAGTGTGTTATTTGATCCAGACGTGAGATTATCTACAGAAAATCCGCTGAGAGAGGTTACTGTTCCATTATTTGTAGGGTTTGCGGCATCAACCAATTTAAAAGTTGATACTGTAGCTCCAGTGCTCACAACTCCCCAAGCACTTATACCTTTCATTGTTGTAACGGTTCCTCCGTTCCCACTTGCCTGTACGGTGAAATCAAGTCCGTTTACTCCTGTTTGAGTCCCAGAGGTTGCCCAAAAGTTTGCACCTACATTCAGTCCTCTTAATGTACCAGCTGTAGCTGTATTTTGACTTGCGTTAACATATAAGCCATTTTGATCTGATGATGCCGTGTCAAAGTTGATTATTTCTTTACCAGTAACAGTGACGATGTCGGTACTTGCATCTCCAAGGCCCGTGTTTCCTGATACGGCAAGATTTCCTGTCACGTTCGTATCAGACCCCGTTGGAGCTATGGTTAAATCACCGCCAGATGAAACTGTAAGGTTTGCATAATTTGTATCACCAGTTTCGTAGGAAAGTCGCAATTGGGTTGTGGTGCCAGTGATATCTAAAAAGGCATCTGGAGTAGTATCACCAAGCCCAAGTTCATTAGATGAATCGTCCCAAAAAAAAGTTGCTGTTGTCTTGAGCTAAAACACCAGATGTCCCGGCGAAAACAACCGAGCCCGCTGTAAAAGTTGTATCAAGAGTACCATCGAGGTAGAGAACACCATCTACTTCTAGGTCACCTTCTACATATAAATCATCGTCGCCATTTGCAGAGCCGGGGGTGCCCGAGTCGCCAATGCGAACATAACTTGCTGAGTTAAGCGTTAGTGCACCATCAGCGGTTATATCATCTCCATTGACAGCCAGATCACCAGTAAGTGCAGCATTACCCGTAATATTTGTATCACTTCCTGTTGGTGCAATTGTTAAGTCTCCACCTGAGCTTACAGTAAGTGATGTGTAATTACTATCATCGTAATCAAGTCTAAGTTGTTCTGTAGTAGCCTGGATATTGAGTTTAGCATCTGGGGTTGTATCGCCAATTCCTACAGATCCAGAATCGTAGGCGAGTAAGGCACCACCAGTAATTTTAAGCGAGTAGCCACCAAAATTTGAGGTGCCCGCTGGGTCAATACCATAAGCAGTGTTTGAGATATCTGCAAAATAGCCACCATACACCGTACCATCATTGCCAACCCTAAAGCGCGAAGTGCCAGATGCAGAAGCAGCAATAATGTCTTGGTCACCTGATTCGTTAAGGATCATAAGTGCTTTACCTGTGGCGGCTCCAGAAAGCTCAAATTTGGCATCTGGGGTTGTGTCTCCAAGCCCAAGCTTGTTGTTGGTGTCATCCCAAAAAAGTTGCTGTTGTCTTGTGCTAGTACACCACTTGCACCTGCAAAAACCACAGAACCGGCGGTAAAGCTTGTATCAATAGTGCCATCAAGATACAATACACCATCTACTTCTAGGTCACCTTCTACATATAAATCATCGTCGCCATTTGCAGAGCCGGGGGTACCCGTATCACCAATGCGTGTGTAGCCCGTTGCATTGATTGTTAAGTTACTATCTCCGGTAATATCGTCACCGTTTACTGCGAGATCACCCGCAGTAGTCAGGTTGCCGGCATTTGTGACAGTAAACACATCTGTGCCATCGGATTGTTCAAAAAGTGGCAAGGTTTGCAGTCTGTGTTCCATTTCCTTGAACAATTAATTGAATTTGGTCAGCATCACCATCTATTGAAAGCTTCGCTGAGCTCAAAGGGCTTGATCCACCAATAACTACTTCGTCCGTAGTATCTGTGAGATATACCGTTGTTCCTCCGTCCGTCCATTGACTCGCTGAAACACCACCGTCTAGGGCTTCCCAAGTGTTTGATTCGTGGCAAATCTTAATTGTATCGTCCGTATCATTATAGTAAAGGTCTCCTTCTGAACAGGAGGCAGGGTCACCTGTGTCTGTTTTGCCTGCTAGGTTAAGGAACGGATAAACACCTTGGTCTTTAATAGCAACAAGGGTGTTTGAACCGTCTCTAAAGTTAAGGGTGCCCGTATTGCCAATATCAAAGTTAAATGTTGTCGCTGTAGAAGTAATGTCGCCACCATTTACTGCTAAATCTCCGGCGGTCGTGATGTTTCCTGTTGAACCAGTGACATCAAAATTTGAGAAATCGAGATCTGCGGTTGTGCCAACAACCGTGTTTGCACCAACATTTATTGCATTTCCTAAATCTGAATCAGAAACATCTATAGCATCCGTAGTTGTATCTGAACCTGTACCTGCTTTGGTAATAATAAGGTAATCTGTTAAGAGATTTGCTGTTGTCTCTGCGTTGTCTATGGTGAGTAGTGAATCAGTTGTCGCATCGGTAGTATCTGCTTTTGTTATGACAGCTCCTCTTTGTACTGCTGAAGACGTTTGATCAGTTAGTGTTACGGAAAGTAGATCAAGTGCTTGGTTGCCTGTAACTGTATTTGTTATGCTGACATTTTCAGATCCAAGGAGTGTGAAATCGACATCATCATTGAATGTAACAGCGCCGGCATACGAAGAACCGTCACCGCCAGCTTGAGTAATGATACCATCAAAGTAACCTGTGCCATCAACTTCCAAGCCACCCTCTACAAATAAATCATCATCACCATTTGCTGATCCTGGAGAAGCTGTATCTCCAATGCGAACATATCCTGTTGCGTTGATGGTGAGATTTCCGTCACTTGTTATATCATCACCATTTACTGCTAAATCTCCGGCGGTCGTGATGTTTCCTGTTGAACCAGTGACATCAAAATTTGTTCCATCGATATCGTTAGCCCCAAAAGCAAGCGCTGTTGTTATTTCTGCATCGGATACGTCGATTGCTGTTGGTAGGGAACCATTGGTTGTTGCGCGGATAAGAAGTCCAGTGGTAAGGTCAATGTCGGTTGCTTGTAGGTTTTCTATAAGTATTCCTGCAGTAGCTACTTGTGCACCTGCATCTTCTGCTACAACCTGCAGTCCATACGTGGTTGAGCTTGCGTCGTTTGCAGTAAGCCCTATATATGAGCCTGATACTGTGTGTGACTGACCAGCATCAGAATCTACGGTAACATCAATTTTTTCACCATATGCAGTTACATTCCCTGCGGCGTCTACTACCTGATAGTCTATTGAGGAACCTATATTTCCGGATGTTGCGGTATCAACATCTAGATTAATAATGCCTGCAGTTGTGGTGTTGTCTGTTGCGGCGGCATCTATGCCTAAGGTGCCGGCAGCAGGAAAGGTTACGTCGATAGTTGAATCATCATCAAATGATACGAACGTGGTTGTTCCATCGCGAATATCAAAGATGCCGCTTGAGTCAAGATCTATTGTTAAGTTGTTCGAACCTAGGTTAATGTCGGTTGTTTCATCAATATCAAGGGTGTTTTCGAATGAATCAAAGTCAAGACAATCGGTACATGCAAGGTCTGCAGCAGTGAGCGTGCCATCGGCATATAAACTTCCGTCGACTTCTAGGTCACCTTCAACATACAAATCATCATCTGAGGCCAATGAGTGCGAGGTGGTGCCTGAGTCAGAGATTGCATTATAGGCAACTCCAGTTAAACCTCCTATATTAAACGTATCACCGTCGGCAAAGATTATTTGACCGCCTGCAGGGTTAATGGTGAGGTCTGCGTCTGCTGTTATACTATCTCCATTTACCGCTAGAGTGCCTGCAGTAGTTATATTACCCGAGGCATCAACCTGAAATGCATCAGCTGTTCCTGCAAGCAGTGTGCCTGATATGTCAACGTTGCCGCCTAGCGCAATGGTTCCATCTACGGTATTACTAATTGTTTCTGCATTCTGCAGCACAATCTCTGCAGTACCAATGCTTGCCGCATCAAAATTAATACCGTATGTAAAATCTGTTCCTGCAGCTCCTGCATCAAAACGTAGTGCATTTTCAACAGGGTCATTAGCATCACTGTTGGTAAAGGTGAGTAGTGCATCTGCTGCTTCGGTTACATCGGTACCATTTGACGATTGATTCAGTGCCATAAGTACCTGGTCTTCATCAGCAGCACTATCTTCACCATCAAAGTTAAGTGTTAATGCAGTCTCTGTACTATTGGCACCAGGATCCCAGGTAAAGGTGGTGTTGTAGGCGGCCATGCTTAAACTTAAGTCTCCGGTAGGAGCCTGAATACCAGACCATAGCGGCGTACCGCCGCTGCCAATACAGTTAGTCCAGCCAGTATTTTGATAACAGCGAAACACATTATCTGCAGTGTTGTAGTACATGGCTCCCTCAAATCCTCCTGCAGGGTCGCCTGTGTCTGACTTTACATCGAGGCCAAGAAGGTCTGGAGTTGTAGAACCACCACCACCGGCTCCAATTTGGATGGTCGATATTGTACCCGTGCCTGCAGCTTGCAGCGTAATTGCGCCTGCAGACGTTTGAAAGGTAGAGGCAGCATTTCCGTTTAACACAAGTGCCTCGCCTCCAGCTGTAGTAATATCGGTAGAGGCACCAGAAAAAGTAAGGCCAGTGCTGCCAATTGTTTTGTTAGTCAATTCTTCAGAACCTGCAAGCGTGGCCAATGTACCTGAGGTAGGTAGGGTGACATTTGTAGTACCTGTTGCAGTAAGGGTAATACCAAAAGCACCTGATGTAGTAAAATCATCAACGAACGTTAATGTTTTGCCATCGGCAACCTTGAGTGTTCCCGTAGTATCTGCGCCACCTGCTGAATCTTGCACCGTAAGACCGGCCACCGTTTTTGCATTGAGTGCAAAAGGAACCGAGGTAAAACGAATGCGAGTATCCATTTCGCCATCGCCGTTAAACTCAACAGAAAGATACCATGAGTCATCATTCCAATCTAAACTTGAAATAGAGCTGTGGGTGCCAAGTGCAACGCGGAATACACCATCGTCTACTGCAACCTGACTTGTGCCTGAGTTCCAGGTTTCTGTCCACTGTGCAACACCACCCGAAGAAGCCTTGTAGAGCCTAAACACAAAATCATAGTTGCCATCGGTCACATTGGTTCCATTAAGGTTGGTTACTTTTCCTTGAAAATTAATGGTTTCGTTAATACCTGCCGTTGCGAGCGTGAGCGGGGTATTTTGATACAGTAAAAGACTAATAAAGAATAGAGATAGTATGTATTTTATGATTTTGAGCCTATTTTTTACCATTATGACATACTACATATTAGAAGATTGTTTAAGGCGTTGTCAAGGCGAAAATGAGGTTAATGTACAAATAAATTGTACAAATATTAGAAGGTAGCTGATGTTATTATTGTAAATGTTTCTGCATAGTCGTCTGCGGCAGGTGTTGACGATGATATCTTTGTTTTTAGTACAAAAGATCCGCGCCCAGAGGTAATGGGGTTTCCAGAGGTAGAATATAGCTCTCGAATGGTGGTATTTACAATTCCTACATTCTGACTTGTCCCGTCGTAGGGCGTCAACTCTATAAGTGGGCCACCTGCCGACTCTGTTGAGCTGCTGCTTTGAATGCCAAAGCCCTCACTAGAAACCGATAAGTCTGCAGACACCGCAGAAATGGTATAGTTGAGTACGGTGCTTTTTAGCCCTGAGTTCACGCCACTAATATAAATGTAGCCGCCCGATTCTGCATTTGTGGTGAGATCTATCCATACTTTATTTGTTGCTGTTGTTACGCTACCAGCAGACAGATCACCAAAACTTACGCTATATGGTGCGGCTGTTTCTTCATCAATGCTCGACACATCGAGATCAAACGAAATTGATACTTGCGATGTTGCTGCCGAAGCTTCTGGACCAAGAGGACTTTGTGTGTACTTTCCCTGTGATGCGGTTACTTTGACTTTGTAGGTAGTGTTCGGAGTAAGGCCAATAATAAATTCTCCCGAGGCGCCTCCCCAGTTAGCATATGTTTGAAAATCTTCACTACCCAACGTAGCTCCAACGGTATTATCGTTTTGAACCCATTCTGTGGTAACCCAGTTATCATCGCTAATGGCTATGGCATATGTTGCGTCGGTAGGGTCGCCCGAGTCTTTGTTAATAGTAATTTTAAGTTTGTTATACCAGCTGCTGGAGTTAACAAATGTAGGGGCAGGAGGTACATTAGCTTGTTGTACAAGCATAAGCCCAGTATTAGCACCATATGTGGTAGAGTTGCCTGCATTACCTCCTGTTTCTCCCGCAATACCCTCAAAAGAATAGCCCGTAGAGGACCCTGTGCCACCGCCACCTCCAAATTCAAATGCATCTAGTCTATAGTTTGTCGAAGCGGGAAAGGCAAGTACTATAAACATAGGGAAGCTAGAGAGTAGTGAAACTATTTTTTTCATATTGGTACTTCAACTGATTCTAATATGTTTTTCAGTGCTTCGTCGAGGTTTTCAGAGCCATAGCTGAGAATGTTAAGCACAAAAAGCTTGTTGTTGTGTAAGTAGAATGCATTTACCTCGTATGCGCCCGATTTCTTATGAAAAATAATATATTCTCGTCCGTTTTTATTTAGCTTGCTTTCTGAGTAAACAGATGATCTTTCGCGGCGCAACTTTATGCCCGGCTCTTCATCAAGAGACGATACGAATACTTCACGAATGTATATGTTCAGATTGATTTTTGGTTTTTTCTGTGAGGTAGTGCCAGTCACATGGGCCGTCTTCTCGTTCTGTAGCCACGCTCCATGGCATTGTGAAAGAAAAACAACCGGCTTTTGTTATGTGTAACGGCCCAGAATTTTTTTTGAGGGTCTGCTAATAGCGAGCCACGCTTTTGTGCCTGAATAAATTCTTTTGATCGTTCAGAGATGTTTTGGTTACGCACCTTTTTACCTAGTGAGCGTTCATATAACACAATACCTGTCGCAATGGTACATACAATAATTAATGCAATAAGTGCGTTTTTTTTCATACTTTCTTGAGGCGAAAAACTATGTAACACAGCAAGAGTGCTGCAACTATTGCTATGCCGGCAAATAGAGGATGTATATACACATAGGTTTCTTGGTAGGTATATGAAACCTTGTTAAGCGAGTCATTGCCCTTAACAATAATGCGGTCAATAGAAACAGGAAGGGTAAATGCGACGCGGCTTATGGGCACATCTATGGTGCGTCGCGACGAAGGAAAAATGTATTTTGATGCTGTATTTAACACACCCTT
The DNA here is from genome assembly GCA_001567245.1 of Microgenomates bacterium OLB23. Taxonomy (GTDB): domain Bacteria; phylum Patescibacteriota; class Microgenomatia; order UBA1406; family HO2-37-13b; genus OLB23. Next base: position 9,851 of record LMZU01000034.1, on the reverse strand, counting down.
GTAGGTGAGTCGACCAAATATATCATATATTTCTACCCGCCCGCGTGGAATAACATGAATATTGCCCTCGTTCTGAAAAGTGAGCGATACACTCTTGGGGTAGCCGACGTGTATAATCCGAAAGGGCCAGCTTACCTGTTTGAGCGAGAGATTAAATATTTCTCCACCAGTTTTACGCAGCAGCAAAAGTGAGGCTAAAGCAGGGGTAAATTGTGTTGCACTTTTCACTTGTTCTACCCCCTCGGCTTGAGCCACAACTGCCGCGTAGTGACCGCCAGGTGATAAATCTTGCCTGTCGTTTATGGTAATGGTTACGGTATCTTTTGATTGTGCTTCTACTGTAATCGAGTCTTGTGGTAGGCTTATGTACGATGCCAATGCATACGAATAGCTTGTTGCATCTTTTCCAAGAAACTCAACAACTCCATTCTCATTTTGAGTAAAGTTAAGCGTAAAAAGGTTAAAGGTAACTGGTGTATTTGTGTTGTTGGTGAGTGTAATTGTTGCCTGCGCTGTTTCTCCCTTTTGTATATCTATTGTTTGATATGCCGGTTCTATGACTATATTCTTTGCATGGGTCACGTGGGGTGTGGCACTTATGTAAAGCACACTAAGCACTACAATAACGGTGCGAACTGTTATCAACCTCAGCATGAGGTTCATTGTACTATTTTTTCTTTGCCTTTCTCAATTTTTGCACGCCAGAGGCAAGGGTTGAGCGAATACCGAGCAGTACTAACATGGCAATAAGTGCAAGACCCGCAATAATCTTCCAAGGGAATACCCAAAACGAAACCTGTGCCTCTAAAGGAATATCTCTTTGACCATCATCATATACAACCAAAATGTTTGCTGTATAGCGACCAATACGAAATTTATTTGCTTTAGTAATATCGTAGTGGGTTGTGCCATCGAGGCGGGTTATCATTCCATCGTTCCATGTTGTGGTATAGGTACGTTCTGTATTGGGCAAAATATTACCTCTACCTTCATTAAAAGTCAAAATTGCATCGTCTTTTTTTCTACCCCAATCGATAAAAATGTTACCAACAGGGATAATATGTATGTTTCCTGTATTTTTTATGGTTACTTTAATATCGGTAGGAAGGTATTCATAAAAAAGCTTGTCGGTTACTGCATCGACAATTTGAATCTCGCGCTTTGCCTGTGGGCTTTTTACTTCAAGAAGTATCGAGACTGCTGGTGCTCCCGATACGAGTGCACCTGTGGTACCAGCGCTTTCTTCTTTTACCCGCTTAAAGACAACTGCATAGTAATAGCCTAATGCGGCAGATGTAGGTGGTTTAATGGTTACGGTAATTGTTTTTGTCTCATTAGGTGCAAGGTTAAATGTTTCGTCTGAAAACGAAACCCACGATGCAAATTCGTCCTTGTCATCAACATCTTCAATTGTTGGTTGTGTGCCTGTTTCGGATGGTCGAAACTTTACCAGCTGCGTGCCTAGAGTTTCGGTAATATTACTGTTATTGGTAATTTTTATACGCGCTGAGGTTTCTTTTCCTGGCTCGGTAAGGAGATTAATAAACACGGGAGAAACAGTAAGGTTTATACCTGTGTTTGCGGGACTTTCTTGTGCGAGGGTTATGGGCGTAACAAGCGAAAAAATGAGAGAAACTACTGCAAGCGCTGCGCCCAGTGCCATGTTCACTTTCATAGGTTAGAAATTGCCGGCTCCTACTATAGTAAGGGTATCAATATAGTCGTCAGCGGCTTCGTTAATTGCAGATGCTGCGGCATAAATGGTATAGGTTATACCATCGTTGTCACCAGGTCCAGTTGAGGTGGCAATTTCTTGGTAGGTGGTGCTTAGTGTGCCTCCAGAACCTCCTGTACCTGTATATTCAGCAGCAGCGGCTGGTGTGCCAGAGCCGGTACCGTTGGTTACATCTGCATCTAGCTGATAGTGCTCACTGCCAGCTCCATAGGCAGTAGGGGAGCCATCAATACTGCCTTGAGTATTTATTTGGTCACTTGTTGAAGCAGAATTGAGATAGGTATTTGAACTTTTTGTCCAGGCAACCCAGCCATTACCGGCGTTTGTATCGATGTCGATAATAACATTGTCATTAACTGTTGCTGATGAGCTCAAATCGCCAAGCGTAATATCGTTTGAACCCAGCGCAAAGTTAAACGAAGCTGGCACAGAAGCGGTAACCGACACCTGGTCGGTGTCGTTTTCCATAATATCTACTGCAACCGTCTTAGTGTCGATGTTGGCAGGTGCACTTGTGCGCGTTGTAATGGTTATTTCTTTTTGACCTGAGGTGCCAGGATTGGTAATGCCTCCGGTAATATAAAAGCCATACAGTGTGCCAGGTGTTAAATCTGAGCTGGCAATAGTAACTATTTGGCTTGAAACTGCCGTAGCCGCTGAGCCAACGCCCGGCCATGCAGAAAGAGACTCTCCTTGGTATGTTGAAGGAATGCCCGATGTGGTAACCGTGATGTTTGCTGGTGTGCCATCAACAGTAAAGCCCGATCCAAATGTTACTTGTAAACTTGCCTCTGTTGCAGTTGTCGCAGGTTTTGCAACTACCAATATTGTATCGGTACCACTTGCTGCTGCGCTTACGTCCATTCTGCTTAAGCGTACCGATGCCTCGGTGAGGTCTGCGGCAAATACATTAATATGTGGTAGCGACACAAGGCGGAAAAAATAGGCGAGAAAGTATACAAGCAAAATAGACACAGAACCAATACGCATTAGCTTTCTCCTCATAATGTATTAAGTATCGAGGAAATCAATAATGATGTCAAGTATTATTAGTGTAAGAAATATGTATATGTTACGGCAAATTTTTCTAGTCGCAGTTGTAGTGTATACAGGGCTTATGCTTATGGCGCGGCCAGCCGTTGCAGCAAGCTTTGACAGTGCATCACTTATGCTGTATCGTACAAAAACGTCGCAATCTAATGTGCAAATGCTTGTTGTGGTGCGGCCGTCTTCTGCTACAAATTCGCGCACAGAAACCAATATTACTGTGCAATTTGCACCTGGATTTTTGGTACAAACTTCTGCATCGGCAATACAATCATCAACATCGGGTTTACCCACAACATACCAGGGTCAAAGTATAGTAGCCATGCCAGGGATAGGCAGCACTGCGTCTTCTGTGTCTGGGCAAACAGCTCAATTTGCTATTAGCAACTTGTCGGCGGGAACATATTATGCATTTTACATAACAGCAGGCGTTACCACACCTTCAACAGCAGGCAAATATGTTCATACTTTGTCAACAATAGATGGCAGTGGCACTATTGATACGCAGCAGGTTGGTACAAGTATTGTTGCGAATGATCAGGTAAGTGTGTCGGCAGCTATTCAGCCCAGTACATCTGATGGGTCATTAGCTATCAGTGCAAGCCCCACAACGGCAACTGTACTTGAAAGGGGAGATGAGGCAACAATTACCCTAACGTATCAACACACGCTTTCATCGTCGCAGCAAATGGAGGTTGTTGCCTCGTGGGATAATGGATATCTTACTGGTGCTCCATCGAGTCAGGTTACGGCGGTAACATATAAGGTGGGCTCGGCAACTAATTCTGATACCGGCGTTGCGCCAGTAATAAACCTTACCAATAGAACTATCACATGGACTATTCCATCTGTAACCCCCAATGTTGCACACAGAGTAAGTTTTGTGCTCAAAGCTTCTTCATCGCTTTCTAGCATAACTCCCAAAGTAGTGCAGAAGATATCTGTGAACGGTACATTGCTTGATACAGCGCTCACTACGCAATCTCTTACCTATCAAATTAATTTTTTAATAGCAGAGGCAGCAGCATTGCCAACCTCAACACCTGCACCTGGTACAAACCCCACTGCAACACCAACGCCAACAACAGCACTAATGTCAACGCCATTTGTCATTGAGTCTGTCGCAATGCGCACAGTTACCAAAGACTCTGCGCGATTTATTATGCAAACCTCGCACCCTTCAACCTACACAATTTTTTTACGGTTTGGGGCAAAAAAACCTTACAAACACAATAACTGGTTTATCACTCGCAACGCAGCATGCAGTTGAACTGAGTAATTTGTTACCATCTACACAGTATTATTTTCGAGTAGTAGCTAAAAATGAGCTGGGAAAGGAAGTAAATTCAGATGTTTTCACGTTCACAACTGCAACATCAGATCAACTCGTCGAAATTCTCTATGGTACAGTTTTGTGGGAAGACGTTCCCCTGGCATATATTGTAGATCAGCCAGTAGGAGGAGAGAATAGTTCTCAAGAAGATGTTCAGCACATATTTGCACCATTGGGCAGCTCACTTACCTTTACTTTTAGATTTGACCACCCTGAGCGTATTTCTGCAGCAACTCTGCGTATACAAGACAGCAAAGTGTTGGGTATTAACACATTTGTCCCAGACGTACATATATCTGAAACTCATCTGATAGAAGCAATTCCAAGCTATTTTACTGGTGTAGTTACTTTGCCCTCTGTGCTTGGAGAGCATAGTATATTGCTGGAGGTTAAAGATGTTGCACAAGGTGTGCGTACACAGAGGCTTCCGTATAGTATTCATATTACTCATCCGCTACAGGTGGTTGATAACGCAAGAAAGTCGCCGATTGAGGGCGCTCGAGTGACGATTTATGCATATGAAACGTATAAAAAAGCATACAGTTTGTTGGCGAACACAATTTCGTACAATCCTTATACCAATGAACGGGGAGAGTTGCATATGGCGCTGCCAGTGGGCAAGTATATATTCGAAGTAGAGGCGCCAGGATTTGAGAGGTTTCGCAAAGAAGTAAGCATTAACATGCAAAGCTCAGATTATCCTGTTTTTGTACTTCAGCCAAGCAACACATTGCGGGCTGTTGTAGATAAGCAAATGACTTCTGTAGATAATGTAATGCAGTTTATACGCATGCAGCTTACCAACTTGGCTTCATCTCATCAGGTGCAGCGAGCTGTGCGTAATATGGGCTTGCTATTAGGTATTATTTTGTTTGTACTCACAGAGTACTATCGTGTATACAGGGCTACCATAATGCAAGTTGCTCAGCGCAGTTTTGCAGTGTGGGCTGTGTTGCAGCTCGTAACAATCCTGGTTGTATCGAGCGTATTGGTATACATAGTTCTGGTTGTGGCTGGGGTACTCAAATTTGGTTTTTCAAATTATTACCTGCATTTTGTAATATTTGGGGCATTGACATGTTTAACATACGCTTATCTCCACTATGTGTGGGAAGTTACTCGCGCACGTCATGCATGAGCTTCTTACCACAACTGTTTTTATATTAGGTCTTTGTATAGGTTCTTTTCTTAATGTGGTTATTGATCGTATGTCGGTAGGTAAAACCTTATTGGGCCGGTCAATGTGCGATTTTTGTAAGCGTGTATTGCAGCCAATCGAGCTTGTACCCATATTGTCATGGGTGGTTCAGAGAGGTTACTCGCGCTGTTGCGGTAAGAGGTTGTCCTGGCAATACCCGGTAGTTGAAATATTAACGGGCGTAGTTTTTGTTGTAATCTATAACCTCTTTTATCTACAAGGTGGAGAACTAGTTGTGACACTTGCTGCAATGGGCATTGCCTCGTCGCTCATAGTCATAACCGTGGCCGACGTAAAATATCGCATTATCCCCGATGCCGCGCTCGCTGCGCTCGCGCTTTTCAGGACCTGGTCCTGGCAGGATCGTGCCCTGAGCGTATTTGCTCCGCAGCTTTTTGCTGCGGCTGTATTATTTTCTGGCATGGCACTTTTGTTTGCCGCGACCAGGGGTCGCGGTATTGGGTTTGGCGATGTTAAATTCGCCGGTATTATTGGCTTTTTAATGGGTCTACAGAGCGGCTTTATTGCCTTGTATGTTGCGTTTGTAACAGGGGGTGTTATGGCGATTATTTTGCTACTTACCACAAAAAAGGGCCTCAAATCTGAGGTTCCATTTGGGCCATTTATGGTGTGGGGAATGGTTGCTGCAATGCTGTGGGGTTCACAGCTTTCGGCATTTTTCTACAGTTTATTCTAAAATGAAGCTATATGGATTTTGATGGAAATACAGGTGTCGATCTTGATGATGCAATAGCAAAAGTAAAGACCAAGCTTTTAAAACAAGTAACTGATAAAGATGAGCCAGTAAGTGAAGCTGAGAGTTTTACAGAATTAACTCCACAAATTGTTGCTTATGCAGATCGTTTTGCAGTCATCCAACATGTTGCTGCTCATATAGACAAGGGTGACTCAATTCCTGCAAGTGTAATTGATGCATTATTAGCACGATATTTTAAGGATGAAGTGGCATGTGTGATATTTATTGATGAACTTGACCAACCCAACAACGAGACTGGCCTCGAAGATGATGCAGATGGAGGGGGAGACTGGAAACCACTCACATCTGTGAGTAGCAGCATAAGAGAAAGGGTACATAACGTAATTGGTGAGCTTGAACCACATGAAGATGAGCATTTAGAACCAAATAATCTTCGTCCTGTATTTGCTTCAAATGACCATAATCAACCCATACAACCTGACCAGCTATCACGTTACCCTAAGGGAATATGGGATATAGATGACGAAGATGGACTATGTCTCGTCATGTTTGACGCAATTGAAACATCATCCGATCCAAATGTCGCGAAGACCGTTGAGAATGCACTGCGACTTTTTGATCAAATTCCGGGAATAGGTTCTGACAGATTTGCAGTATGGCTACACAAAGCGTGCGCAGCATCTCCACAATCAGCCGAACTATACAAACCCATATGTGCTTATATGAGCGCGCATGAGGGTGGGTATGGGTATAGCCTGTACCAGGACAAGTACCATGCAGAGGTCCCAGTGAACGAATTGTTATGGAATATGAAGTTTATTGAAGATGTAGTAATGGATCCGCTTATTAGTGCGCTTATGAGTAGTGGAGACGAAGAGGGTCAACAAAAAGTTCTCAGAATGGTAACTAATGAACTAGGTTTGGCACCTGTAATAAATGGCGTACGTCGATATTTTGAGCATCAGCGGTCTATTGGCAACGCTGCCTGCCAGCAAAAAGCAGAAGCGGTTGGCAGATGGCTACTAGGTATTCGAGACGAATCCCTGCCGTTCCATACAACACTAGGGTCGGTATATCAAAATATTCGATTTGAGAACTACAAACCGAATATCGAAGCACAAATACGCGATGAGGCTTTATTGATTGCAGAAATTGAGCAACTTCAAACGCTTCAAGGTACGATAGTAGATCTTGGGTGCGGCACAGGAAGATTATCAAACAAGCTATCCGAGCTAGGGTATGCAGATGTAATTGGCCTTGATAGCTCTGAGATTCAAATTGAAAAAGCTCGTGAAGGCGACAAATCTGAGCAGGTTGTCTATATGCAAACATCTTGGAAGGAAACCGGTCTGCCAGATAGCTCTGCAAAAATTGTCTACGCACTTGGAAGGTCACTACCCCATACTGAGCGACGAAGAGATTTTCAAGACGTCCTACGCGAGGTGGGTAGAATAGTGAAAGAAGGTGGCGAGTTCTTCTTTGATATGCCAGACCCAGATAAAGGTAGTTACCTTGAAAACAGGCGCCAATATTTAGAAAACATGAGGGCAATTGGCATACCTGTTGATGAGATGGTTCAACATAGAGATCCGATTGCACTCGTTGACACTGTTATCGATTCTCCTGATGGAGTTAATTTTTATAATAGATACGTGCCGTCTTTTAATGAAATTAAAACAATGCTGTGCGATGCGGGGTTTGAGGTAGTAGAAGTATCTCGAGGGAGAATTACGGAGCAAGATGAGGCAGAAACAGTCTATTTTAGAGCAGTCAAGCGCCCCGTGGAGTCATTAGATCAGGTTTTAGCCAGGCTAGCTCCCACAGAGCCCGCATTGTCGTCGCAATCTCTGGGTGATGAATGACAATGCCAATGAGTGATCCTCCTTGGCGAAAGTCTATAAAAGCAACTTTATCTCCATAAATATCTACTTCATGCTGAAACGGAAAAGCTTTTTGCGAAACTAATCGTGTCTCGCGCAGTTCTTTTTCATTTCTTTTTACATAGTGTTCTGCCCATCCACCCGATGCAACAATAACCTTTACTGGAATTTTAGCCTCAATACGCTTTTTTGTATAGGTTTTAGTAAGCCAAGAAAATAATAAAGGCTCAACAGCGTTAGTAGTAAGTGCAGCATAAATAGGTTCTCCAACCTTGAGTGTATCTTCATATATTTTCTTGAGGCCGTCTACACCTTGATATGTCGTGACCACCGGCTGTTCTACGGTGGTTATATATTGTTGTGTGAGCTCAGGCAGCATTGTATTAAGCTCAAGGCGTGCCTGATGTGCTTCTTGTGTTTTAATGTCTACTAGGCGGCTCAGTTCTATGGGAGAAGCCGGCTTAAAATGAATTTTCTTTCTTATGTCACTCTTCGTAGCAAGCCCCTTTTCTTCAAGGGTGTAAAGCGATTTGTATACAATGCCGCGCTTTTAGTTTTGTTTTGGTGACTATGATGTTAACGGGGAGTTCTCCTTCTTTAAGAAGTAGTTGATAAATGTCGCTTTCCTTTTTTGTTAAGAAGGGGAGTGGCATGTAAATATTGTTACAGGTTGGTGACAAAGTTTCAAGTAGGGAATAGCAGTCTATAAACTATAGGCTTGACAAAGAGGCTAATGTGTGTTATTATAAGATATATCACGAAATATAAGCTACATAACAGAAATGTTACAAAGGCTTGACAAAATAGAAAGCGCGTGATATACTATAAGATATAACGGTTAGAAAAAGGCGACAGCGCCTAGCACTTTAAAACAATCATCGCAGCAGGTTAATCGGAGATTGATGGATGGTTACTAGCCCTGTCGGCAGCCATTCGTTAATTAAACATTAACGAAAAACAGTTATTAAGGTAATTTATCTAAGGGATACATGCAAGCCCTGACGACGGATTGCGGCGATAACAACTGATGATATTCCATTCCTTTTACCCCTGTCCACTAGCAATAGTGTAAGAGGCAAGAGGGTGGAAGTATGATTTTAAGACAAGACCTGGCCCTGGCCAGGGCCAGGTCTTAAAGTTGAACTTCCACTTTATTTATAAGGTGGCGTACTTTACATATTAGTTCCTAAAGATAACCGAGCAGGTTAAGGGGAGGTTCGATGTATATCGGGCTGAAGCTTAATATAAGGTTTCTTTACCACTATGCTGTCTTTGTTCCCTGTCCGCTCAGATTCAACCCTGTCTTTGAGCAATAAAGAGAGTAGAGTACAGCAAGTGGAAAACTGGAGATGAGTTACCCTTGTCCGTCCGGCTTGATCCGGCACCGTGACTCATGCTCGTCTTCAGCTTTCCACTTTTTGTGGAAAAGAACCCGCTCCGGCGGGTTTTTTTGTGGCTGCATAATGCGGCCACAGCACTTTTTTAGACAGGTTTTGGTTGTTCTCCTCACGGGAGGCATTGTGAGTACTAAGACGACGTTGTATGTTTTTATACCCACATTGTCTCTCGTGAGAGAGCGAAACACCGTACCTCGCCCGTGAGCGGGGTAATAAGGAGGCCTTGATGACCATCCGAGAGTTTTGTGAACGATATGATGTCGCGGTCATGTACCGCGACATCACTTTGATCTCATGGCCGTGCCACTACGAGGTGGTGGCACGGCGCCGGCAGGCCCTCGAGGAGCACCGCAAGGTGCTCTTCGCCTGTGCTTCCCGATCGGCCGCCATGGGGCTCTTGGGCTCCATGGCGCGGCGGGCCGAGCGAGCCCTCGCGCGGGTGTCGACCCGCGCGAGATCCTTGAGACCGTGGTGGAGGAACTGCACCTCCACCACGCCGCCAAGCAGGCGGCCGCGGCCGCGGCACGCGCCGCGGCGCGGCCA
>LMZU01000033.1 GCA_001567245.1 Microgenomates bacterium OLB23 | reverse complement strand
TGGATACAATTCAAGATATGGTTCACCAATTTTTAATTATCTATGACTTCTGTCACAAAACTTGCTGGGTTAAGGGGGCTGGAATACTATACTTCCGGTTAACGCTCTTACAAGCCCCGTACTGGTTAATACCCACCTCTCGCAAGCATTCAATTTTCCAGCCTGAGTAATCCGCGTTTTACCGTATATTCGCACCTTACAACTGGTCAGGTAGCTCAGTTGGTAGAGCAGAGGACTGAAAATCCTCGTGTCGGGGGTTCAATTCCCTCCCTGACCACCAAGCTGTTTCTCTCTGTTTTCAAAGAATACCGTAAGTTACTTAGAAACAAGCCCTTAGCACTAAACAAGCTAGGGGCTTTTTCTTTGTGCTTTGCTAAAATACGGTTGTTTTCTGTTACTTTTGCCCCTACTTTTTTGCCCCTAGGTTACTAGTAGGGACAAAAAACGCTACAAAGTCTATGAACAGGGAGCTTCCATGCTAAAAGGTAAACGTAAAGGTAGGGTCAAATACTCACTAAAATTCTACCTTAAAATACAGGGTAGTAATAATCGGGGTGCGCTAATCGCTAACGTCACCCATGCAAGCAAGCGTATTAAAGTGGCGTTGGGGCTTAACTATATCGAACCACAACGTTGGGACAAAGAGCTCCAACGATTTAAAGGCGATTCGCTACCAGCCCTACAGGCTAACCAAGAACTAGACGCATTACGAACAGCCGTAGGAACTTACTTCACGTCCACAGATGAACCGACTTTGCAAGGTTTACAGCGTGAAGTATTCCCGAACGTCCCTAACTCCACAGATAGCGACGGAGCTACCGTAGTATCGTGGTTCGGTAGGTTTATAGAGAACCACAAGCCAAAAGGCAAACGCCCAACAGCGAACACACTTGCCAGCTATAGGGTAGTGTTACGGGCATGGCAAGCATACGAGAAGTACGCTAAGACTTGCTACGACCTAAATGCACTTCGTGCTATGGGGGCTATGCAGGACAAAAGGGCAAGAACGACAGTAGAGAGCTTCGACCGCTTCCTAGCAGAAGTCGGGGCAAGCGGGCAACCCCTAACAGACAACTCACGGGCTAAGTACCTAAAGATATTCAACACGTTTCTACGGTGGGCAGAGAAAGAGACAGGGCAGCCCCTACTACGTGGGCTTAACACAGGCAGCGAAGTAGTAGCACGGGCAAGCTTTGCACTTACGGAGGCAGAGCGTGAGGCTATTGAGGCTGTCGAATTACCACAGGGCGGGCGTATGCACCACGTCCGTAACGCTATGGTTATGGCACTATACACAGGCTTACGGTTCAGCGAGTGGACTAAGGTAAACCCAAGCCTATGGCGTGAGGCAAGCCAGCCTATCACGATGCCTAAAACGGGGCGGACGGCAATAGTCATACACCGCGCCCCCGTTCGTAGGGTGCTAAAGGAGTATTCAGAAACGGGCTTCCCTTTGGTTGTTAAGAACAACGCTAAGACCAACGAGCTAATAAAACAAGTAGCCAAAGCAGCGGGCTTAACACGCCTTGTTACTTCTACGTTTGCATACGACGGCACAGACCACAGCGAGTTAGTACCTGTATGCGACGCAATCAGCACCCATACCCTACGGAGAACAAAAGTCACGCTAGACCTAGATAGTGGCGTACCCTTACGAGATGTTTGTTTGGAGACAGGGCAGAGCGAAGCAATGGCACGTAAGCACTACGACAGACCAAACATAAACCAACACGTAGAACGGCTAGGAGTGCGACGCATAATAACAGAGGAGAACGAATGAAAGACACAATCATAAAAAGGATACTAAACGGCGAGGATGCCGAAGAGCTAGCCAACGAGTACGTTAAGGAAATGCTAACCTTTACCGTCAACAACCCCGAACTAGCCCAAGAACATTACCCCGACTTTTACCAAATGACAATCGAAACCGTAAAAACGTTCGACGCTGTGGAGCTTGCCAACTTAATTCAGTCTATACCCTCTAGCTTCCCAACATATAAACGGAATGTTGAAGAAGCCATAGGGGACACCCAAACAATACTTATTGATAGATATATTGAGCTGTACGACGTGTATTTGGAGCTTTGTAAGAGAGAAGATTACCACCCAATTATATTAGCGGCGTGTAAAAGCGTAGCCACAGAGTTGGAGCAACATAGGCAGTATTTCATTGAACAGCAACAGAGAGTAAGCGCACCAACTGTAAGTGTCCCCTTAGCCCAACTCTCAATTTGGTGGAAGCAGAAAAACGCCTCTTTCGGTGGATGTTCAGCAGGTACGTTCGACGGCTTATGGTTATGGGTGGAAAGACAAGGAGAGCGTCTAAAGAATGCACAAGGCAACCATATAAAGCACGAATCACTAAGGGTTAAATACAATGGTACGGTTAAAGGTGAGGAATGCGACACTAGATACGCGGACTTGCTAGACAAACTCTACAATTTCCAACAGGTTCGTAACTAATTACACGAACGGCGCGCCATACTGTTGTGTATGGAAAATGCACCAACCTTTGCCGTCGTTTCTGTAAACGACCTAACAGAGGCGATAACGTCAGCAGTACAAGCAGCACTACAAGCCTACGACGTACGCCCGCCACAGCCCACACCATGCCTAACGGGGCTAACATTCGACCAAGCGCGGGTAGCCCTAAGGCTTAGTTCACCGACCCTACGGAAGTTACTTACTACAGGTAGGCTAAAGTCCGTAAGAACGGGGCGTAAGTGGATAATACCCACAGATGCCGTAGCGTCGTTCTTGGAAAGTGCGGAGCAATGAGACAAGAGGTAGGGCGCAACGACATACGCTACTCTGGCAAGCGCACCCTTTGCATCGAGTGCAAGGCGCGGGCATGGGCAGGATACATAAGCTTCAACGGTCAGCAGACCGACCCCACAAAGTACGGGTACTGCCACGCTTGCCGTGTTTGTAAGCAACCATTAACTACAGGTGGCACTAGATACGCACCGCCTCAATCAAAGCCAGCTACGAGGCTAGTAAGCCCCGAAACAAGAAGCGATACCGCCTCGACAACGTCACCCCTACACACGTTCCTAGCCCAACTAGCAGGTAGTGCCATGACCAACCACCTACGGCAATGGGGAGTAGGCACAGATGCCGAAAGCCGTACCGTATGGCACTACGTGAACTACTACGGTGACCACGTGACCAGTAAGGGTATGCTCTACGGCACGGACGGCAAAAGAGACAAGAGAACGCCCCCACGTTATGCGGTGCGTCGTAGTGACGGGCGTATCGAGAGACTCACAAAGGAAGACGGTTATTCTACGTGCCTGTATGGTGAGTGCTTTCTTCGTGACGGTATGAGCCTTATAGACTACCGTTCGGGTGAGGTACACAGGTACGGCAAAAACACAACGGTTTTTCTTGTCGAATCGGAGAAGTCGGCAGTACTAGGGAGTTTTATGTTGCCACAGTTTGTTTGGATAGCAACAGGTGGCGTAAGCGGACTAGGCAATAAAAACATGGCGTTGTGGAAAGGGCGTACCGTTATCGTGTTCTTCGATGCCGACAACGCGGGCAACAACGGGGCAAAAAAGGCAGAGGCTACCCTTTTGCAAGCGGGGGGACGCGTTAAACGTACCGTAGCAAGTGAAGTTTTTGGCAGCGACATAAAAGACGGCTATGACATTGCCGACTACTTCGTACAACGCTACAGCGAATACAACGAAGACACCGAACGCCTTGCTATCATAGAAGCCGACTTACAGAGTTTAGTGGGTGCGGTATGAGTGCGAACAATGGCATTGCCACCGACCCGCTTAATGCTATTACAACGCTTGCTAGCACGGATGACGGTTTTACGGTTGCCCCACCGCCACCAAAAAAAAAACCGTTTGGCGCAAATCCAGCGGAGGCAGTTCTGTATGGCGAGGTGATGACAGGTGAAGAACTCCAAGCAATAAACGAAGAGTGTTTGTTTGACTATACTAAACCATACACTAAACCTATAGTGGTAGTTTCATCGAATGGAAGACCACTTCTAACCATTGGTAACTTTTCCGTTGTCGGTGGCAAGCAGAAATCGGGTAAGTCGGGGTTTGTTGCAGCGATAACCGCCTTATGTCTAAACCCGCACAGTCAACACCTAAAAGACATTGGGTTAAGGTGTGAGGTTAGCGAAGACCGTCTAAACGTTTTATACTTCGACACAGAGCAAGGCGAATACCATGTTTCACTTATGGCAAGAAAGATTTTATACCTTGCAGAGTTAAACCCACAAACTACAAGTGTGCTAAAACTGTATCAACTTCGTGGGAAGTCCCCTTATGAACGTTTGGCGTTTATTGATGCTACAATCCGTTCGTATAGCGATAGTACTTCATTTGTCGTTATAGACGGCATACGTGACCTTTGTCTTGATATAAACGATTCTAAGGAGGCTACAGACCTAATAAACACGTGGTTAATGAAGATAACACAGGAAGCCAGCGTACACGTCTGTTTTGTACTCCATGAGAATAAAGGCAACGACCTTTTGCGCGGTCACTTAGGTACGGAATCACAAAACAAACTTGAGACAATGTTCTCTGTAGAGAAAGACAACGAACGAGAACTTGCCCGAATTAGCGTCCCCTTTAGTCGAGATAAAGGTATGAAGCCAATAGGTATGTCTTTCGAGGAGATAACGGAAGACGGAAACGTTCTTTGGCTACCGAAACTATACCGAAACGACAGCGTCGCTTCCATCGGCACAGTTGTAGCCAAGCAAAACAAAGCCCCTGACATAACCAACGAACAGACAACGGCTATTGCCATAAAGATTTGGCAGAGCAACCCACAAGCCGAATACAGACCGTCAGAACTCCTAACACACATTGAGGCATGTGGTAAGGATATAGCGTTACGGACAATCCCCCAACGGGAGCAAAAGAGCGTCGTTTCCACAATGGAGAAAGTGTTAGGGCTAATCAGTTCCAACGGTAAGGAGACAAAAAGCAAGCGTTTTACGGCATCGGCAAAGCTAATTTCCATGATAAATACGATTCCAATCACCCAAAGCGATTCAAATCAAATTGAAATCGGGCTAACCCCATGATATGTATAGACTTGATTCCATTCAAAGCGTGATTGGAATCAATGAACGGAATCATTTCATTCGATTCAAATCACACACCCCCTATATAGGGGGGTGTATTGAATGAAATGAATAGAATCAAACATGTAAAAGGAGGCGGTATGAAGCAAAGCATCGGCACACGAATTGACCGACTAGAATTAGGAGACGGCAGAGTACGGCAGGTGTTCATCATTGAATACGAAGACCCCGTTACGGGTGAGCTTAAAATAGAAACCACCGACTCTAACGGCAATTGTATCGTAGTAACGGGAGAGGAGGCACGGGCGTTACAAATCCAACTTGACAGCGACCCCTACACTTTTAAAATTTGCGACTAAAACCACGATAGACCCCCCCCTTGTTTTTGACACCATACAACGACCTTTAACATGGCACTTCCAAACCGTTCAGGCAACCCAAACCCTAGCCCCGCCCGCATGGCACGGGCAGAACAGAAATACCAACGACTCTCTCACATACTAGAAGACCTACGAGAGGCTATAGACACCGCTAAGGGGCTTCTAAGCCACGAAGACCCCGCTACAGCCCTCAAGGCAGCTAACAGCGTAGGGCAGCTAGCTATAAGCTATGTACGGGTGTATGAGACGGGCGAAATTGAGACTAGGCTACTTGTTTTAGAAGAAGCTAGCCAACGTCAGTAACCGTAATACAGCCACTAACCGTATTGAAGTCGAGGCGTACGGGAGCATCGGGTTGTTTGCCCCAAGAAAAATCACCCGACACTAAACCGCTTTCCTGAATAATAGACCCGCTCCACCCGTCAGGGGTAGCGTGTTCAACACGGATAATAACCCGCATACCTAACTCACATTCAAACGGCAGTTTGGTAAATAGTTGTTGTCGCATAGACCGACTTCCTTTGTCGGATGCCGTCCGACATTCGGGAGTGAAACCGCGTGACATAGTGGCATTTTTACACTTTTGCCCCTACTTTTTTGCCCCTACTTTCTACAGCCCTCTATTGACAAGGGCTACAGGGTAGGGGGTGTATTCCCTCCCTGACCACTTCGTAAAATGCTAAGCTCCTTGTAAGTAACGACTTGCAAGGGGCTTTGTGTTTGTGGGGGACATTCTGGGGGACATTTTGGAGGGTGTCACTTGCGTTTATTCAGCACACCAACTCGTTGCATATACTGCTTCATACCAGCTACGCTATCCGCATTCTCATCTTGAGTTTCCTTCTTCTTGGCCGATAAGCGTTTCCGCTGGCTATTGGTCGGCGACAG
>LMZU01000032.1 GCA_001567245.1 Microgenomates bacterium OLB23 | reverse complement strand
CGGCGGCCGCGGTCGGCGCGGCACGATCCTGACCGACCCGATGTCTTCGACAACGGGGGAACTCAACATCTACGGCCAGCGGCGCGACCAGGTTCGTCTGGGCGGAGGCTCCGATCTGGAGCAGTCCAACGGAGTGGGTGAGCAGCTCTAGACTCTCGCCGCAGCCCCTAGGGGAACGGGCTGCTTAGTTGCCGCCAGTGGCGGCCCCAAGTACCCTTGCCACACAAGGGGAACAGGGCCGCCACTGAGCGGACTAATGTCAAACCCTTTTGACAAGGTGTGCGGCCGCGGGCAACCCCCGCGGCCGCCGCCCACACTCATAATATTCTTTTAACTTTTACTGCCTACAATATCCTCATATGCAACTCACCATTACTTACAGCAAGCTTAGCGAATACTATCTTGCCTTCTCGCATGTACCAGGCATTGGGCCCTACAAAGTGCAACAGCTCATTAGTTACTTCGGTACAATTCAAGCCGCATACGGTGCCCCGGCCGATCAACTTTCACGCATAATGCCAACTCGAACACTTAAAGAATTTCTCACATTCCGCTCAGAAAAAGACCCCTATAGCATTCTCCAAAACCTGTTAAAAAGAGATATACAAATATTAACTTTTGACCTGCCACAATACCCAGAATGCTTACGCAATATAGCCTCACCTCCTCTCTGCCTCTATATAAGAGGTGACATGACTCTCATAGCCCAACAGTCAATTGATAGCACTACCCAAAAACCACACGCCATTGCTGTAGTAGGTAGCAGAGAATGCACCATGTATGGTCGCTGGCTTACCGAACTTTTTACCTCTCGCCTTGCCTCTGCCGGCTTAACTATTGTTTCTGGCATGGCCGAGGGCATTGATGCTTTGGCGCACACAATAGCATTAAGGTTTAAAACCGCCACCATTGCAGTGTTGGGTAGTGGCATTGATGTGGTATACCCCAAATATAACGAAAATTTGTACCACCGCATTATTGCCGAGGGCGGCACCGTTATGAGTGAATTTCCCCCCGGTACACGGGTAAATAGAGGATTATTCGTAAGCCGCAACAGGCTTATATCGGCCCTTTCAGACGGGGTGCTCATTATAGAAGGAACAAGCCGTTCTGGCACTCTTAAAACAGCTGAGCATGCCGGGCTGCAGGGACGGACCATCTTTCTTCCTCCTTACAATCTTAATGCCGAATACGGCTATACCTTTTCGCATCTTATGCAACAAGGAGGAACTTTCGTATTTTCTCCCGATGATATCTTCGAACACTTGCACATAAAGCCACCCGCACTACCACCCGAACTAACCCTCGAGCTCACACCTGCACAAGCTGAGCTCATGTCGTTTATTCGTAAAGAAGTAGCAACCCCTGATGAGCTTTCAAATCGACTGAATCTACCAATTACCACTATTCTCAATCGCTTATCTGAGCTAGAGATTGCAGGTTACATTGCAAAAAATACCCTAGGAGAATACTATATATGCTGATGAGCATTCTGAATGTCAAAAAAATTTGAACAGGTAGAAGAGATTATTGCAACAATTCATAGTGCATTCCCGCACCTGCCGCAATCTGCACGCAGGTTTATTACCGAACTATTACCCTACATAGGGTTTTGTACCGCAATTGGATTGGGCATATATGCAGTCACATACTCATCACCTACTCTATTTGTACCTAATCTTTTTTTAATGAAAGCTGTACTGTTGCTCTGCGCTATGGTTTTAATTGTCTCTTTTAAGCCGCTTTCGCTATGGATGAAGAAGGGTTGGTACAACCTATTTTATGCATCTCTTATTCAATTGCTTTTAACTCTTATGTTTTTTAATGTGTATACACTTGGTGCACAAATCTTTGTTTGGTATGTTTTATTTGAAGTCAAAACGGAATACTCATAAAAAAAACCTCTGGATAAGCCTCGCGCTCATGGCGCTTATTGTGGGCACTGTTGCCGCATATTTGTATTTCTCTCCTCTGCCTAAAGAAGAGCCACCCTCGCAAACAACAACTGTTAGCCAAGAACCTGCACGCAACATTACTGCATCTTCACTCCCAGAGCATTTTGAGGCCCTATATGGCTCAATATTTGTACCTTACTGGAAGGTAGGAGACATTACAGAACCAATATTGCCACAAACCATAGCGCATAAAAATGTGCGGAACCTCATTTATTTTGGTGTTACTCCTGCCGAAAATGGATCGCTGATAAGCTCAGAACCAGGTTTCGCCGGTATTTCACGCTTTATTGAGAGCACACACGATATAAAAGCACAGCGACTGTTAGCTGTGCGCATGATGAATGAAGGTACAAATGAGGCAATATTGGATGACAAAACCTTCCAGAGTTCCCTTGTTTCAGAAACTTTGGGATTAGTGAGGCAATATGGCTTTGATGGGGTGCTTATTGACCTTGAACATTCTGTGCTGCCTACAAAAAATACTGTTACAGCAATTTCTGAGTTTATTGCCTTTTTTGCAGAGCGCACACACAGTGATAAAAAAGTATTCACTGTGGCCCTATATGGCGACACATTTTACCGACAGCGCCCCTACGATGTTACAAAAATAGCCTCGGTTTCTGATGAGATCATTATCATGGCGTATGACTTTCACAAAAGCTATGGTGAGCCTGGGCCCAACTTTCCCCTGTTTAGGGGTGAAGAATATTCGTACGACTTTGCGACGATGATAGAAGATTTTCGCAAAGTCGTGCCGGCAGAAAAAATTACCGTACTTTTTGGTCTTTTTGGGTATGATTGGTCTGTTGACGACCAGAACAGACCAGCGAAAGCGGCGGCGCCGCTTTCGCTGAGCAAAATTGAGGCTACGCTTGTTAAAACATGTGTTGCGCCGCGCTGCACTCGTGCGCGCAGCGCAACGGCCAGCGAGCTTAACCTCATCTACACAGATGACTCTGGTCAAAAAACATTCTGTATGGTTCGAAGATAGAGCCTCTATAAAGGCTAAAGTATCTTTTTTATCTACCAAGAATATCCGCTCGATAGGCTATTGGGCCTATGGATATTATTAAGTTTTAATTAAAGTTGACTTTTCCTATAACAAAAGAGTATTATTAATGGGTAAGATCGTTGTAGCGTGAAATTTGCAATTACGTAGGATAAGGTCTATAATAACCTATAGACATGTCGATTATTATCCTATAAGGAATTAATATGATGCACCGCTCGACAAGATCCCTACTTTTTACGTCTTCTTTTGCCCAAAATGGGTTAGCATTTTTTTCTCCATTTTCTAGACTCATAGTGCCTACCACAGCAAACCGCTCTACCAGTTCTATAGATCATAATGTCAGTTGAAAGTTCACAACCGACCAACATCTCTAGTATTGATTACCGACATGATGGTCTTACTTATGGTCGTGGGCATGAGGTGACTCCACCCCCCACTCCAGAAGGTTCAAAGGGGTCATGGGTTAATGGAGTAATAGCTGTGGCACTACTTGCACCTGACAGCTATGCTGCTGGTGCTTTTGCTGCTCACGAACTTGACCAGCATACCCCAACCAGTGGACACGAATATCGCATGAATACTACAGATATGCCGTGGTTATATGGTGATGCAGCAAACCCCGATGATGACCCACAGGCAACTCCTGCAGCCCCACAGCGGCCTAACAGAGTTTTCTTGCCTATGGCATTAAACAATGCGAGGCCAGATATCTCTGCACCTACCGTTGAACCACCAACAGCAGAGCCGCCTACCAGTACACCTGAGCCTTCTGCAACAGCAACAACAGAACCAACGCCAGTACCACCCACTGCAACCCCAAGCCCAACGGCAACAAGCATGCCGCCATCTATCGTAGAGGATCTTGCAAAAGCAAGCCCACTCACTGTGTTTGATGCTAATGGTGGATCGACCCTTAATGTGTATTTAAGCAAAGGTCCAAATTTTATTGGTGGGATTAATACGAATTTAGCAGATTTGGTAGTAGCACCAGGTACTGCCATATATGGCTCAGATGTTGCAGAAGGTGCAGTACTTGATCTTGAGGCTGAACCCGTAACAGATGCACCTCAAGGATTTATTAATGAAGAACGGGTGGGAGAGCGCGTGGGTGTGGAACTTTCTTCTCCAGGTTCCAGAACAAGAATTGCATTTAGTAGTGAGGCAGATGGATGGCGGGTCGATGGAAAGGAAATATGTGATACCCCTACAGAATCTGATGGCATTCGCGGAAAACGAGTTAATGTTATGCTTGGTGCAAGAGAAACAGGGCACAATGCAGAACACTATGTGAGACTAGATGACAAAGCTCCTGGATATTGCGAAACAACGCTGACGCGCTATACAACAGGCCCAGATGGAGTCCACTTAGTACGATTTGTATTGCCTCCAAACACCAGTGGTTTACGGGTACATAGTATTCAGCGGTTAGTTCAGCCATACCCGGCTGAGGGCTCATCTTCAAGCGATGTAATCAATGAAGGATTTGCACGTCCACTTGTACATTTGAGCGATGGCGAGATTGCAAACTTACCGGATGGACAACGCTACACAAATGGTACAGCTGATTTGTTTTTCAGCGACCCTCGCGCGCTTGATGTTCTTGCAGAAGGTCTTGCTTCTGGTGTCATAGTAGATACAGGAGATGTACGATATCTTGATCAGCCCAATAACCCTCGAGGCCGGTACGAAGATCTCTATATAGCCACACTTGCTGAACTCAACCATAGGGGAGCAAACCTTGATATTATCTTAAATTCATGGATAAGAGACAGTGGTCCCTCAGAAATACAAAGAATGTTTAATGCACTACGAGACCAGTATGGTGCCAGTGGTGGCGATCCAAAGATTGTTGCAGAACTGATAAGAGATATGAGAACAGCCACACGCAACGGACTTGTAGAGCTACACACAAGATATGGTGATATACCTGGGTTAGTTCCTCTTGTATTAATGAACACTGCAAATCCATCTGCGAGTGGGCGCATCAAACCCGAGGTAAGCGTTCCCTGGAATTATGTGTGGGGAGTTAACGCTGGGTATGAACTTCTACATAGTGATATCACCGATCGTGCAGACAGATTGTTTGGCAAAGATAGGCCAATATATGTTGGAGAAACCGATGTGTTATGGAGTTTTATTGATAATGTTTACCCAAGAGGCCAAGTAAGCAGAGCTACACTCTATCGCAACATGGTAAATAACCTTAAGGCTGCGCGTGACGAGACAGACGTAATAGGCAATATTATGTTTGAAAGACAACTCCCAATAGGCTTACTGCGAGACGGAACACCTGTGCCAACTAACTGGGAACAAAACCTCAGAGGTGGGTTGCGACTCAATTCTGGAGGTGCCCCAAACATATTAGCCTTGACAAATGCTCAAGGCAACCCCACTGAAGTGGCTGGAGGTATTAGAGACTTATATCAAATAACACGTGAGGAGAATAGCAGATTTGCTTTTCCTGGCGGTGCAGGAGAACTTAGTGGAGTTGAAATACTTTTAGGACTTGCAGGAAGATAAACTTGCTTTTTCTCCTCAAACACTCTAAGCTGTTTGTATATCATGAGAAAGGTCGTTTTTTTTCTCACACTGGCTTTATTTGCTTCGTTATTGCTTCTGGTTTCTCCCTCGCGCACACAAGCTCAAGTTGGTGATGGATTCGCAAATACCGACGAACCATGTAGCGGATTAAACTGCGGATGTTGGAATCAGGGCTCTGCACTGGGCAAAACTTGTCCCGATGGTCTTACAGCTACTCTTGTAGACTGTACAGGTCAAGACGCAGCTAACAGGCTATGTGAGGTTATGGGGCCAAACCCAAAAATTACCAAATGCGTAAATGCCAGCTGCCCAACAGCAAGTGACTGCGGTTGTTCGCACGAGGCATGCAATGGAGGCGTGTGTGGATGCTATAATATTGGCTCTTCAACCTCAAAGGTGTGCTCTGGTAGTGGTGTTGCACTCTCACAAACCGAAGTGGCATGTACAGGAAGCGAATTTATGGGTGGCCAATGTGACTCTTATGTTGGTGCCGCAACAATAAACAAATGTGTAAACCCCCTTTGCCCAGAAGAACAAGATTGTGTATGCCCCGATGGCTTGCCTGTTGAGCCAACCTCACCAGAAAACGGTGGTGGGCTCATTACCCCAAGCCCTACCCCAACCGGTGCATGTGGGTGTAGCTCGTTGCCAGATAGCGTGTTTACCTGCCCCGAACCAGACCCTAACCAACCCGGCAAAATTGAAGGCCCTGTTTACGGAGGTGGCGAAGTGCCTGCTTGTTTTCAATGTGATACACAAAAATACCCCGATTGCGCAAAGCTGAGTCCTGTACCACCTCAACCAACATATCGCCTAGATGAACTTGATGGGAATAAATGTGTAGAGCAATTGATTGGAAGCATAGGTAATGCTAACCCACCCCCTGGAGAAGCATGCAACTGTTCTGGTCAAATCTGCTGTCCCACCTGTCAGGAACCTGTGGTTGTAGGGGGCAATTGTGATGCAACATGCAATTTTGATGTTGTGGGACCAGAAATTGGTGGAGGCTGCGCATGCTTTGGTGGTAGATGTAATGAATTTACTGTTGAGTCACCTGAACCATATGAGTTTGACTGGGGTACCAGCGGTGGCACCGCTAACCCTGATGAATCGTGCGTGCAATTTCCTAATGCAGGTGTAAAAATTGTTGAGTTAAAATGTCCAGGTGGACAAACTTGTAGAAAAGAAATTGTTATCGCCTGCAACTGTGATGACCAAAAAAAGCCCACACCCGCCACTGGATATTCGTACATTAATACCTCATGGTATAAGCTTAAAGACAGTCAATTTCATAAGCTTGATACCATTACCGACCCCATTCCCAACCCGGTATCCGCATATGACGCCGACGACGCACAAGAATCTCCAGACCCCGCATGTGATGTTAACAACCCCACAGATCTGCGTTGTCTTAACCTTAATCAGGCAGGAATAGTAACCAGCTTTGGCGACCCCCATTAACACCAATGGCGCCCCCCATATCACACCGTGAGTGGAACACCACAAGCTATACAAAATCGTCAACCATGACACCAGAATCGTTCCTAGATTATGCTCTTGCCCGAAAACCAATTAATGTTATGAACAGTACCGCAGAGCTGACCAACCTTCAAAAAGACACTATAAACATACTCAATGCCAATCTTACAATTCAAAATTACACACAAGAAGGGCAAAGCATTCTTGATATTCTCGAAGATGCAGCACGCACACCATATGTGCTCATTATTCGTGGAGACTTAACCGTAGATCATAACTTTAACGTACCAAACCCTGTTACTAACTCGCCTCTACCCATTGCGATGGTCGTAGAAGGCGGAGAAAACGCAACAGGAGATCTTAATATTCATCATGCAGTAGAAACCATGGGGGGTGTGTTTATTGCAGACACACTTGATTTTTCTTATGATACCAGCAACTCGCCATACCCACTTAAAATAAAAGGCAACGTTGTGTCTTATGCAGCTGCAAACCCTCTCGAACGCAATCGCATAGACGATGCAACAAAACCATCGGTATTCGTTGTGTTTGACCCCATTTTATACTTGAACATTATGGACCTATTATCAATACGCACCTATGACTGGAGCGAATTAACCCAATAACATAAATGTTGAGCCTATGTATGTAACAAAACATAATGCACAATCTGGACAGGCACTGCTTATAGCTATTCTTGTTGCATCTGTATTACTCACCATTGGCTTGTCTCTAACCAACACAACAATTCAAGAAACAAAAAATTGCCAAGCTGCAAGAAGATTCATCGCGCGCACGCGCGGCAGCCGAAGCAGGTATTGACTATGTGCTCGATCAAGAGCCAGAGGGAGTAATACAAATAGAAAACATTCTCCCCGAAAATGATGATATTACCGGCACGGTAGAAATTATCACAGAGAGCTCAAGCTCGTTTACTACCCCACTTTTGGCAAGAGATGCACAATACACCATGTATTTAACTGGTTACAACACCCAAACGCGCGAAGTGGTAGTAGGTAATTTTACCGATGCCATTGTGCTCAATCTTGCAGACGGCTACAGTCTTGACTGTGTGGCGAATCCGTTCGCGGTTGAGTTAACATTTATTAATGTGAATGGGGGCATTGTGGCACGAAGATTGGTAGATAATGACTGCGATATTATTACTGGCGAAGCAAGTGAGCTGGATATTAATATTGGCGATGCAATAGACACAAGCACCTTTAGCGATGACCCGCACGTTATGATTGTACGTACAGTATCTACAGATGCAGATTTTGAAGGCTTAAAGCTTACCTTTACCCGCCAAAGCGGCCAAGACTGGCCTGCGCAAGGGCGTTCTGTTGTTTCTGAGGCAACAACCGGCGGCAATGTGACAAAAAAATTAAACTGTTTCAGTCATATCCACAGTTCCCCTCTGAGTTTTTTGTCACCACCTTTTAAGATAGTGGCTATAAGAGATCGCACACTTCATCATCTTGGTATAATAAGCTCATGCTAAAAGAACGCGTACAACAAGCAATAGCTGAGGCCCTGGGGAGCACAGAATTTACTTTGCTCTACCCCCGCGACAAAGCATTCGGCGATTTTGCAATAAACATTCACCAACTTAAGAAACTTGCATTAAACGAACAAGCACTTGTAGAAAAGTTGTCATTACTTGACATATTTGAAAAAGTAGAGCTAGTGCAGGGTTTTGTGAACATGCGTGTGGCGTATACAGAATATCTGGCCGAGCTAAATGCGGCGCTGCGCGGCGGCACGCAGCCTGCTGCGCCCAACCCTCATGCGCAGCGCATTAATTTAGAGTTCGGCCAGCCAAATACACATAAACTACCTCACATTGGCCATTTATTCTCGTATGCATATGGCGAAAGTATGGCTCGCTTGCTTGCATGGGATGGCCACACAGTATTCCGCAGCAATTACCAAGGCGATGTGGGGTTGCACGTTGCAAAGTGTCTTTATATTTTCATGCAGCGTAAAGACGATGCCAAAAACCTCTCTACACTCGAAGACAAAGTGCGGTTTTTACAAACATGCTACCAAGATGGTTCTGCAGCATATGATGAAAACTCTAATGCAAAAACAGCAATAGACGCCATAAACAAAGCCATTTATAACCGCGACGACACTATACACGCCGTCTGGGAAGAAACCCGCAGCTGGAGCGTTGCATACTATAAAAAGTTCGAAGAACGCATTGGCACCACATATGACCGCTACTTTTTTGAATCAGAAACAAGTGATCTCGGCACCAAACTAGTACAAGAACACATAGACTCTGTGTTCACCGAAAGCGATGGTGCCGTTGTATTTAAGGGCGAGCAATTTGGGCTACACACACGTGTGTTTCTTACTACTCACGGTACCCCCACTTATGAAGCAAAAGATATTGGTCTTATAGCTCTCAAGAAGCAAGAGTGGCCCTTTGATACAGCAGTCATAACAACCGCCTCTGAACAAAATGCCTATTGGCAGGTGGTAAAAAAGGCAATTGAACTTATCTTTCCAGAGCTGCAGGGCAAAATTATGCATATTGGTTTTGGAATGATCGATTTAAAAGGCAGCAAAATGTCTTCGCGTACAGGCAATATTGTGTCGGCAATTGATTTGATAGAAATAGTTAAAAAAAAATGTGCAAGAGAACTTGTTAAAAAATGGCAGCCGAGAGGCTGCAGAAACAATAGCCATTGGGGCCGTAAAATATGCCTTTTTAAAAATCTGAAGCAAAAAAAGAATATGATTTTTGATCTTGAGCAATCTATTTCTGTACAGGGAAACTCTGGGCCATATTTGCAATATACCTATGCGCGCCTTCGCAGCGTGCTGGCGAAGGCGCAGTACGAACCTTCTGCACTGCAAAACAGTACTACATCTGAGACACTCAGCAGCGAAGACTATGCAATTTTGCGCATGCTCCCAACATTTAGTGACGTAGCACACCAGGCAGCTGTAGCATATTCACCTCATTTATTGTGCACCTATGTGTATGATTTGGCACAGGCATGCAATCTTTTATATGACAAGCAAAGCATATTAAAAGCTCCCCAAGCACAAAGGGAGCTGCGGCTTGCCTTACTTGAAGCGGCAAGCCGCACCATAAAAACCTCACTCAACCTGCTTGGCATAGATGTACTTGAGCGTATTTAATGCGTCTGACATGCTATACTAATCAAATGAAAAAATTGAAAGTAGGGTTTGATCTTGATGGGGTTGTTCTCTACAACCCTGCCCGCATTGTCCGCGCACCAGTGGTGCGCTTCAAACACATATTCTTGCCTAAAAAAGAAAAGGTATTCTATGTACCTTCTACCCCCCCGGAAAAAAATTTTTTATGGCATATATTTTCATCTCTCTAGTATTTTTATTGCCGATGGGTTTTCGGACATAAAAAAAAATGCGCGAAGAAGGCCTTATAGAGCCCTATCTTATAACTGCACGCTATGATTTTCTTAAACCCGACCTAAAGCGATGGCTGCGACTTATGAAAGCTCACGACACTTTTTGAAGGCGTTTTTTATGAACGAAAACAACATGCAGCCACACCTGTATAAAGAAAAGCTTGTAAAAAAGGCTTGGTCTTGATTATTTTGTCGAAGATAACTGGGATGTTGTATCGCACCTTAACAACACAACAAAGTCTAAAAATCTCTGGATTTACAACATATTCGATCGCAACATTCAATACCCCCTGCGCTTTCCATCACTCAAAAAAGCAGTTTCATACATTCAAGCCCGTGGCTAAAAAAGGGCGCGCCCTTCTTGTTACAGAGTATTTTTTGCCCCATTGGACAGGCATATCACAGGCATTTTTTTACCTTGCGCAAAACCTTAAAAAACAAGGTTACGCTGTTACGGTGCTCACAACTCAATTTAATACAAGCCTTCCACTCACAGAAAAAGTTAAGGGCATTGAAACAATCCGATCACCATATCAACTGCGTATAAGTCGCACACACTATTCTTTTTCACTGCTTATTCGCTATATAAAAATGCTGCCATCATATGACTGGGTTATTATTAACTCACCAAACAGTAATATTCTGTTTTTGTCGCTCCTGGCAAAATTGTTTGGCAAAAAACTTGCTATTTACCATCAGGGCGATCTTACTTTACCTCGCCAAACAGGCAATATTGCAATGCACAAAGTAATGGAATACATTTTTGACGCACTTAGTATTCCTTCGTTTTTGCTCGCGGATGTTACCTCAACATACACCCGTGATTATGCGGCTCATTCACGAGTTATGAAACATGCTCTACATACGTTTCGTGCATACATACCTGACTTTGTACCAAGCAGGGGCTCTGCAACAGCACCTTTTGCAAAAAAAAATGGCAACGCTTAAAAAAAAAGCACATACTTATTGGCATTGCAGGCAGGTTTGTAGAAGAAAAAGGCTATGATCTACTTTTGCAGGCAATGCCTAAAGTAAAAAAAGAGCTACCAAAAGCCCATATTGTGTTTGCAGGCAAACACATAATAGACTATGAACCATACTTTGCAAAGCACAAAAATCTCATTGAAGAGAATGAGGAAAACATTACGTTTCTTGGTCTTCTTGACAGTGGTGATCTTGCTCATTTTTATAAAAATATTGATGTTTTGTTATATCATCACGCTCCGATTGCTTTCCAGTTACTCAAATCGAGGCATCACACCATGGTGTTCCAGTGGTAGTTACCGATATTCCTGGAGCACGTATGCTCGTAAAGGAATCAGGATTTGGGAGCATTGCAAAAGCACATAACCCTACAAGCCTTGCACGGGCAATTGTTAATGTAGTAACTCACAAAAACATTACCTCACTTTTCACAAAAAAGCGTTACAATTTCTACGTACTTATGGTTTATTCCAGCTTAATTAACAGTATTCTGCGATCAGAAGTTGACCCCGCTTTTGCAAAACGGGCACGGTTTATTTTAGAGCATATTGTAAAAAACAAACCGGCACGCGTTTTAGAGGTTGGGTGCGGACGTGGATTTTATATTAAATCAGTGAGTATGTTTGACTTCCCAAGAGAAATCGTGGGCATTGATGTTAACGCGCATTATTTAGAAGCCGCAAAGCGACTTAATAAAGACAACAAGCGGGTTTTGCTAAAAAAGGGTTCTATCTATAAACTCCCTTTTAAAGACGGCTATTTTGATGCGGTAATTTGTTCAGAGGTGTTGGAGCACCTGGATAATGACCTTGCCGGCGCGCGCGAGCTGCATCGCGTGCTAAAAAAAGGCGGCATCGCCTTATTTTCGGTCCCGCACCAACAGTATCCATTTTTGTGGGACCCTCTTAACAAATTCCTTAGCCTTTTTAAAACTCATGTGCCAAAACACATATGGTGGCTTGCGGGTATTTGGGCAGATCATGAAAGGCTATATACTGTTACTTCATTTCAAGATGTCTTAAAGGCCGCGGGCTTTGCACCTATGCGGGTTAAAAAAAATTGTGCACTGGTGTTGGCCTTTTTTCTCATTTTCTACTCTATGGCATAGGGAAAAATCTTGTAGAACGGGCTGGTGCAAAATCTTTTGATAGGTTCAATTTTAGTAGTTCAAAGCCTTTATCTTCTGGACTCGCAGTTTTGTTTGCACTACCTTCTCAAGCTCTAGACAAAAAACTCCCGCTGCATGCTTCTGTGAACTTAGCTGTTGCAGCAAAGAAGAAGTGAGACAATATCAAATAGCAGCCAAGGTGCTCATAAATACCTCAACACAGCTTTCTTTAAGACAAAATAACATGCTAGCAAACCCAAATAGCATGCAAGTCCAATGCTGGCATTTGGATAATTCATAAACGTGTAATACCACAGCTGGTCTGTAGAATATTGACTCAGCACATCGAGACTTGTATTAAAGTCTACCCAGATTCTTCTTTCTCCTGTAAGTGAAGGAAGCAGCATGCTCAACTGCCCTAACCAACCCATATAAAGCCCCCACGCAAACGTACACAAGAAAGTAAGATTAAACATAAACCTCCTACACATAGCTAACGATTGTGCTCTATGCAGTGCAACAGCGAGCATGGGTGCCAAACATAGTAAAAAAGGATAAAAGTACCTAATGTCATACTGATTAGCAGCATAGAATGCAAACCATTTAGTGTTTGTTACAATGCCAGCCGCAAAAATAACACTACATGCAACATAAAACATTCGGTCTTTTGAGTGCCACAGCGAATGAATATATGGCAAGATTGCCAAAAAAATGGTGAGATTGCAAACAAGCCATAAAAAACATACTTCTTTGCATATTCAGTAGAAAAAATAAATGCTACTTTTGGATACTTTTCTATGTAGGCAAATATTGCAGGATCTAATCTGGTGAATGAAAATAGCACATAAAAAATTGTCGGGAAGAAAGGTACTGAAAGCAAAAAACCCTGAAGCTCGTGTGAAGGGATTGTAGAGAAGAGATCGTGTCTGTGGTATTGCGCAAAAGAAAATGTATCGTATATGTATACATTTGCCAATACGTTAAGCAGAAAAACAATAACACCTGGCAGCAAAGCTACTGCGTAGCTCTTTGTCATATGTTTCTTCTTTTTGATTGCCTTTACTACGGTGGTTAACAACAAAGGTAGCGCAATACTAAGAGACAAAAATAGCGTGCTGTCAATGCCAAAAGACAGACTCCAGGAAAGTATAATCATTCCAAATGCCCAGGGTTTTTTGCTTCTATAAAATTTGTAAAAGCCATACAGTGCCATACTTAACAGAAATATCATGATTGGCTGACGCGCATACATGACAGCGTATTTCCAAAAATATGTACCGAATGCGAGTCCAAATATTACGATGTTTGCTACAAACTCATTTTTTTGTTAACTCACACATAAGTTTCCATACAAAAAATAGACCAGCAATCATAAATACCGCATATAACGATGTGATAGCAAGCTCATACTGAAAGCCTGGGGTAATAATGTTAGGTGGAAACTGACTAACCTGAAATGCGGGTGCAATAATGCTGCCTGCTACATGCAGCGGTAGCGAAAACACACTCTGCATATAACCTCGTAATCCAAGCATCTGATTTTTATACATAATGAAATCTGGGTGCACAAAAAAATGCGGATCAGATTGGTATGGGAGAAGATCAAGGCTCTGGTGCTCCATAATTGCTTCTGTGGTAAAAAACTGGGGAACATCGAGAGAATTAAATAATCCAGCCGCACTTGAAAAGTAAACGATAAATATGAAGGCAAACAGCATATGTGTAATGAGATGTGGCAGCTTCATGGCCGGCGTCTAAATACTGTAACTTTTGGGTGATCGTATACAGTAAATGCTTCCTCTGACCATTGGTCGTTAAACTGGATTTGGGTAAAGCCCACATTGAGCGTGGGATAAGAGGTAAATTCTGCTACTTTCTCAAATTGGGTGTTTCCGGCAAATAAGTCGCGGTAAAATTGGCTCATTTGTGGGTAATGTTCGGGGATTGGCATAATACTATCATATCCCCTATTGCTGCTAAGCACATAGTAGTCTGCTTTCGCTAAGCTTTCGCTAAGATTTGCCCATTTTAGTGGAGTATCTTGATCAAAAACAGGCAAAGATATGCCTTCATATTCTACCCCTGGCATGTGGGGAAGCCTTAAAGGTAATGGATCATCCCAATATTCTGTGGCAATGCGCGAGGTGGTTGGCACATTGCCTAGTATCCATTCAGAGGCGGCCACGCGCGAGTGTGGCCGCGTATAAATAGCCATAAAGCTCAGTGGCCAAATGAAAATACCAGCAAAAATAGTGGCCGCTGCAACATTTTTTAGCTCTGGCGGCACGCGATCTATTATAAAAACAACCCCCAACCCAGCGGCGAGCGCAAAATGCGGATAGAGCAAGTAAAAATAGCGCATAGTAGTAACAAACTGCGAGCCTGATAGGCAAAAAAGCCTACAATCCATAACAGCATAAATATCAGTAAGGGTTTTTTGCTTAATCCCATGCGCAACATGCCTACGATTGCTAGCGCGCAATATACAACGCCAAGGCCAAAAAAGGCAATATTTTGCAGTGGAAAGACAATAGGTTTTTTGCTTAACCATTGTACCGAAGGCGGAAAACCGAGGGCCCGAATAGAAAACGACTTAAGCTGCTCAATATTGCTTACAAAAATTGGATTAAGTTTAAGCTTAAAAAAATTCATTTGTGGCAAACATCCGCGGGTCTCCAACTCGCAACATTGTATAAGCAACAACAGCAAAAAGCGCGCACGCAAGCACCCACTCAAGCATAGTCTGCAGCTTGCGCACAGCAGAGGCCGCTTTATAGCTCACCATTGCCCCATAAGCGAGCGTTCCTGCAATAAGTGGGGCTGCATATATCGCAGAAACTTTAGACGCCATGGCGAGGCCAAAGGCCGAGCCAGCAAGTGCCACAAAAATTAATGGGAACCCAAAGCGCGCGCGCAGCGCGCAAGCAAAAGAGAGTGTAACAAAGAATGTCAAAAACGAATCTACAGTAAAAAAATGAGCATTTTGAATGGGTAATACTGCCACAGCATATAATAAGCCAGATATGTACGGTATACGTTTATCAAGGCTGTATATTTTTACCAGCATGTGCGCTATAACCATAACCAAAAGCAGAGTTCCCATATCTGCCAAAGCACTCAATCGCCTACCTACAATTGCTATCCCGTCATATGTATCGAATGCACTTCCGTGCACCACCAGCTTGTTAAGTGTTACAGGCAAAGTGCCATATACATAAAAACTGAAGTTAAGGTTATACGGATTGAGGGTCGAAACGGCAGGATTCATGTATTCAACAAAGCTGCCCGGTACTTTTGCAGCAGCTGCAACCATTGTTAAAAAAACGTTCATCGGGGTGCAGATGCTGATTTTGATCCCAATTGGTGCCATATGTTCGCAGAGAAAAACCCAACAAAAAAATTACAATTACATAGAAAATTGACCTCATACAGAATGATACCACTATAAAGTGAACCGTTCAAAAGCTACATTCTCTGGCAACACTCCCATTGTTAATGCAAATTCTTTCAAAGAATCTACTGTTGTTTTGCTGCCGCAAATGTAATATTCATATGCATTCATAATTTCGTTCTTAGGCTTTACAGCAGCGTCTTTGTGCCTATCTAAAAACACTTCCAAATGGCTGTTTACCCTTCCTACTCCATAACAAACCTCATCTAGGCCAGCAAGATTTTCTTCACGAGACAAACATATCCTAAAATTAAAGTTTGGGTGTCGCTCTGCAATGTCTTTAAACGCATCGTAGAGATACACACCATCTCTGTTTTTAAGCCCAAAAAAAAGTGTTAACGATGCATTGTGCTGCTCTCTTCCAAAATATGACTCGATCATAGATTTAATAGGCGCAACGCCTGTACCTGTAGCAAGGAATATTTTGTCGCGGGGGGTGTTTTTAAGTACAAATACCCCAGCCGGCCCTTTAAACTGGGCTTTGTTTCCTATGGGTAAATTCATTAAATAGTTTGACCCAAGGCCCCCTGGTATTGTTTCAACAAGCAAGTCAAATGAGTTGTGAATTGTGTCTGCAGAAGCTATTGAGTATTGACGGTAATTATTGTTAATGTTGAGCAGCATATACTGCCCAGCTACAAAATCTAGACTTTGGCCCTCTGGAATGTCAAATTGGTAATACCAAATCTCAGGCGCAACTTCGGTTTTTTTCGTCAATGTTGCTTCGTAGTCTTGTACCATAGCAGCATTATACACGAACCACGTGAGGTTACCTTTTTTTATAAGCGCGAGCGCTGGATAGTTTCGGCCTCGACAAGCTCTCGAGGTCGACCATATTTGAGGCGTGAAAGCTGAATAATAGCCTCTGCAATCTTAGGGTTAGCTTGCTTTGTGTACTCCACAATATCTCGGGTCATATCTATTGAGAACGGAGGAATAGGCTCATTACGCACAATTGTTTTCATGTATGCATGGTATTTATCAACATTAATCAAGTCTGTTTCGCTAAAGACAGGCTGAAACTCGCGAGATATATATGATGCATCGGTAACACCCACGCGGAAGCAGATAAGCGTACCAACGTTACCAAAGACGGCATTCTTGACTTCATCGTCCATTTGGCCAATAAACTGGTTAGCAACAGTAAGCCCCAAACGATACTTACGAGCTTCAGAAAGAATAACTGCAAAGTCTGGCGTAGCAAAATTTTGAAATTCGTCTACATACAAAAAGAAGTCTTTGCGTTGATCTTCGGGAATTTCTTGTCGTGACATTGCAGCAACAAGAATTTTAGGAATTAGCACCAAACCAAGGAAGCTGGAGTTTTCTTCTCCCAGTTTACCCTTACTTAAATTGATAAGCAGAATTTTTTGATTATCCATAACCGTTCTAAAGTTGAACGACGACTCTGACTGCCCAATGATATTACGAATAACTGCATTCGTCACAAAACGACCAAACTTAGACACAATGTAGTCAAGCGTTTCTGATTTATGAAAGTCGCTTGTTTGCGCAATTTGATCTGTCCAGAAACGCTTTACAATTAGGGTCGGTGAGCTTTGGTAACAGCTCTTGTACATATTTGGGGTCGGTGAGAATGCGTACGACCTCAATAAAAGTTGTGCCTTTGTCGGCCATAACCGTTAGCATGGCGTTGCGAACAGTGTGCTCAAAACGAGGGCCGACAATACCCGTTCGTTGTGGGTCGTATAACTTATACATAAGGTTAATAATCGCGGTGGTAATAAAATGCTTCTCCTGTTCACCACGAGCCTCTAAAAGATTAAGCCCAATAGGGCGCTCTGTGTCGGAAGGGTCAAAATAAATTACATCCTCGGCTCTTTCTGGTGGAATATATTGCAAAATACCCTCAACCAAATCGCCATGGGGGTCTATAACACACACACCATGGCCCGCCTTAATGTCTTGAATGGCCATGTCTTTGAGCAATTCAGATTTACCTACACCGGTTTTTCCGATTATATACAAATGCCTGCGGCGATCTTCTTGCAGCACATGAACCTGCCGCCGCACACCTCTGTAATGCCCGTAGCCTAAATACGTGCCGCCATCTTCGGCAACTTCTGCTGCTACGGGCGCTGTTTTTGCCTTTAACCAATGTATAAACGGTGTCTCAACCGTCTTATTCGGCAAGTGAAAAATAGTTGCCAGCTCCTCTGATGACAAAATTGACACCGACTTAACAAAAGGCACATCAAATACAGGAAAGAATTTATAAATAAAATTCACCATAAACCCATATTTAAAGAGAATTTTGGCAGTGCCAAAACTGTTTTGGTCAGATGCAAACTGATTAAACGCCGTCTTCATATTCTTAACATGCATTTCGGCAATTTTTTTGTCTTGAGCTGTTGCTACGAGCCTAATGGCTACATCATACCCCGGTTTTGACAGCTTTTCTCCAATTCTCTCAAGCCCTTTTTGATCAACTTTGAATGTTGCCTTATCGGGTGTTGCCTCATTTTTTTTAGTTTTAGTCTACATAAGACTTTCCGGCTTCTTTGTATTTAGATTCTGTGGTGCGCACTAAAATTTGCACCACCGCCCCCTCCGCCCTCACTCATCTTAGAAAGAGGAGGAAGTAATTTGTCAGAAAGCGAATCATAAGGAAGTTCCTTATATGTTTTTATCGGCTCAAAATCGTCATGTTTTAGTTTGAGGCCTGCATATGCTACATGGCCCTTTTCGCTAAAAATGTGCTGCTCTTCAACAACAGAAATATCTGAATTGGGGTAGAACGCATAAATTTGCTTTTCTACTAAATCTTTAAGTTTGTTGGGGACTGTAATATAAAAAGCTATGCGGCCCGGAGTGCCAATAATTTCAAAGGCCAAGGTATCTTCGATATCTAAAAAAGACCAAAACCCGCTGTTTTTGAGTGAAGCAAAAGAGGCAAACATTTGCTCGGCTGCATCTATTTTAAGCTCATTATCTTTGGGCAGCCGAATTTCCATGGTTACCGATTCGAGCGCATGTTCTTCGCGCTTTTTCATTTTGATCAACATGACCACCACATACAATACTGCCGCCGAAAAAGCGAGCGCAATAACGACAGCTATGAATATGGTAAATGTAAGGATAAGGCCATCAACAACGGCTCCCATGAGTTCAGTATACATGAATGGCTGCGATCAAGTATACTTAGTTGCACACAATTATGAGGTATCTTGGACTGTCTATTGCTGCTATTGTGCTTCTTTTAATAATGAGTGCTAATATGTATGCATCTCAACGATTTTCGGGGCTTTTTTTATAGAGTGGTCGAAGGCAATGATATTAAAGCTGCTAAGGAGTTTTTGCAGTATATAAAAGGCACACAGCTATATAGTTCACAATACGCCTACCTCAATGCAAAATTTAACAATGGTTTAGCAGCAGAAAGTATTGCACTAGAAGAAAAATCAATTGCAACAAAAGAATATTACCGCTCCTTATTACAAAAAAATCCAAAAAGTCGCGACGCGCTCGTAATACTCGCGCTTTATGAGCTTCGTGCAGGCAACAAAACCGAGGCTGCCCGCTATTACACACAAGCTAAGGAAATCGACCCCTGGCTGAATATTGAGTCGCTAGAATAAGAGAAGATAAACTTGTGCGGCTACCGGGCCCGACGTGATGTCGGGCCCGGTAGCGCGCGATGTGGAAGAACGACACCCACCGCCTAGTGGCGGTGCCCCTCGTTCGCTCGCACGATGGACCAGATGAACGCAGCCGTTGCTGCGACCTGCCAGCCTCGTGCTGGCCACAAGTACGAGTACGCGTACATGGACATTTGCGACGCAGCCAAGGCTGCGAAGCCGATGCCCATGAGGGCGGCGGCGCCGGCCAGGGTGCGGAGCGACTTGTGGTCGGAGCTCCACGCCCCCCACAGGTAGAGGAGCGCTCCGAGGAGCGCTCCACAGGCGGCGGCGCCGTAGAGCATCATGTGGAGCGCGAGCGCTCCACTTGTCATCTCGACCAATGTCACGGTTTCCACGTTCAACTCCACAAAGTACCAAGTGTCCCAACGGTTACGCACGCTTGCGTACGCTAGAACACTCACAGTGGCTATTATTATACTATAGGACAAACTAGAAGTCAAGTTTAAGGCTATTTTCGCATCAACTCTGCAATATTAACCGCATCATTTACCAATGCATCCGCAAGCTTATTCTTCTCTCGCATCACATGCGTGTAGCTGACCGGAAGCCCCAATTCCCTTTCATACTCACGGATTTTATCAACATATTCTTGAATATGCGCCTGTTTGATTTTATACACACCTTTTAGCTGCTGTACCACCAAAAGCGAGTCGGCGTGCCACTCTACTGCAGAAATGGAATATTGTGGCACAAGCACGTTAATAAGCAGCTCATAGGCCTTCATAACAGCCCGGTATTCTGCGGTGTTATTAGTCTCGATGCCAATATCTTCGCGGTGCGCAAACAAGACCTGGTCTTGTTCATTGTAAAACACAATACCAATCGCAGCTGGGCCTGGGTTGCCCTTCGAACCCCCATCGGTAAAAAATCTTTAGCTTCATGATGCATTATTATAACGAGAAATTCTGCCAAGAAAGTAGCCAAAGCCATAATAAAGGCATCCAATACCATATCTGAGGCTACGAAGGAAGTTTATGGAAGACGCTTCGGGAAAGTATCTACACGGCGAGCTAATTTCGCCAATGCGATTACCGCGTGAAAGAAGTTGCAAAAGCATTTGATTGTCGAACACAAAATCGTCACTGTTTTGCTCATAATTGACGCTTTTTAGAGCGTTGCGTGTGTAGGCGCGAAAGCCCGTATGATACTCAGAGAGCTTCGCGCCAGTAAGCAGGTTTTCGACAAATGTAAGGAGGCGGTTGGCGATGTATTTGTACAGCGGCATACCGCCTCGCAAAGCCCCACCAGATAAAATGCGTGATCCGAGGATCACATCATAATGCCCCGTTTTAAGCATTGCCACCATAGGCGCAATAAGCTCAGACGGATACTGATAGTCGGGGTGAAGCATTACAACAATATCGGCGCCAGCCTTAAGCGCAGCTTTATAGCAGGTTTTTTGATTGGCGCCGTAGCCTTTGTTCTTGTTATGCCGGATCACAGTTAGACCCAACATCCTTGCTACTTTAACCGATTCATCGGTGCTCCCATCGTCCGTCATAATAACGTGTTTTTTAAACTCAGATGGAATATCTTTGTAGGTTTTGCGGATAGTTTTAGCCGTATTATAAGCCGGCATAACAATAACAACCTTTGGAGCTTTCATGCAGATATGTTATCACAGATTAAAGCTCACCGAGCTTTTCTTTACGCTCGGTTTCTTGCTTCACAAGCTCGAGATACTTCTCGGTAGAAGAAAGTCTACGATGGCCCACAATCTTAGAAATATAAGAAATGGAGGCACCGTTCATAAGCTGATAGGCAATAAACGTGTTGCGAAGGTCTTGAACCTTCGCGTTTTCTATACCAACTTCGCGGAAACATCGTGTAATGATGCTTCGAATGTTTCGCACAAGAAGTTGTCGGCCTGTTTTGGTGACAAAGAGAAAGTCGGTCTCGCTATTATGGCGCGACTTAACATAACTCTCTACAGCCTTTTCGACGGCCTTATTCATGGGGATAACTCTATCGCTCACTGCGAGACCCTCTTTAGTAATATCACTAAGTTTTATTTCAGCAAGCTCACCAATTCTTACTCCTGTTTGTAAAAGGAGCTCGATCATTGCGTATGTTCTTTTATCTGACTTCGAAAAGTCTCTTAATGCTCTATATTCGAGCTTAGAAAGAATACGCGGTGCCGCCTGATTATACTTTGGGTGAGTTACCTCCAAAGAAGGGTTCTGAGCAATAATTTGCTC
This sequence comes from Microgenomates bacterium OLB23, assembly GCA_001567245.1. Classification (GTDB taxonomy): domain Bacteria; phylum Patescibacteriota; class Microgenomatia; order UBA1406; family HO2-37-13b; genus OLB23. Next base: position 9,509 of record LMZU01000032.1, on the reverse strand, counting down.
CTGCTTTAGATAGCGAAAAAAGGTTCTTATAGAGTTAAGCTTACGCGAAGCGGATTTTTTAGTATATCCTTCACCAAGAAGCTTAGAGATAAAACCGTCAATGTCGTCTTTTTTGACTTCTTTGATGTCGGTCTTCTCAACTGACGCTATATATGCAATAAACTGCTCCAAGTCCTTTTTATAAGCCACAACAGTGTGCTTCGACTTGCCTTGTGCAGTCAGATGCTCTATAAATGATTGTACCAGTGTTCGTAAATCTGATGTTATCATGAATGCCCTATAATATCACGAAGTTGACAATATATCAAGTACAAAATAATTGTAAACTCAAAATATGCTAAGACTTATTAAAAATGTTATTTTCTTTACACTTTTTGCAACACTCATTGTGTCGCTGTCGCGCAATATTTTCTTGTATAAAGATAAGTTGTCATTTTACCATGATTACCGTAAAGAATTTGAGAAGGAACGCGATATTAATAAGAAACTAAAAAGTGATATAAAAAAAGTGAAGATTACTATTTTGTAGAGAAAGAAATTCGTGAGAAGTTAAATTTGTTGCAGCCCGGTGAAACAGCGCTGATTATTCCTCCAGTCACACTTACGCCCGAACCTACGCCAACCGTGCCAAAGAAGCCGTATGAGCAGTGGTGGGAGCTATATGCCTTATGATATAATTGAACTATGGAACTTCAAGATGAGCTAAATGATGAAACAGTGGTTGTAGAACAGCCCCGCGGCTTTCAACACCACCTCATATATTCTGTACTTCCCTTTGTTGTTGTGGTGGGTAGTTTGTTTATAGGAAAGCTTGCAGTTGATTATATGTCTCGCGAGGATGCGCTACAAGCTGAAGTTTTATTAAGTGGAACACCGACACCAGAGCCTACACTTACTAGTCCAACCACTGCTATAAAGATTTCGCTTACTCCTGAGCCTTCAGTACGACCAACCGATCCTATTATTAATGATACGCAGCGCAGATATACAAACGGAAGCGCGGGTATAAGCTTTTTGTATCCAAAGGGATGGAATATTACACATGAGGTATACACTTACGACAATAGACTTGAGCTCGTTGTGGGTGATGTGACATTTCTAAAGAATCCCTTGGATCACTTTAGCGCGAACGTAGTAAGAAGGCCTGAAGAGAAATTAACTATAGACAATGCCGAGGGGAAAATTATTGTTTCTACCGAATGCGACAATCAAAACGATTCTGATGGATCTACATGTCAAGGAATATTTGGTACGATAAGAGTATACGTTCAAAAAGGAGAAGACGACTGGTTTATTGAAGGATATTCAGTTAAAAACCCGGCGGATGTTGATACTGCAATCCAGAAAATGAAAGATCTACTTTCTACGGTCAAGTTTCTTTGAACTACCCACTAGATACTTTTGCCCCTATATATGACCCTCCAGGGGTATAAAATGCCTATATTATGAAAAATAGTACTAACAACTATATAAAGGTTGGCCTAACCAATGAACTAAAGACCGAAATCCGAAAGAAGGCAGAGACGCTTATCATTAGAGATGTGGATGAGATCATGAAAGCCTTGCGACAGGTTAAGATGAAGAAGGCATTTACCATGCTCAACGTGCCCGAGAAACGACCAGCACGTTATTAATACCTGTCAGATGAGGCTTAGACGCCACCGAAGAAGTAAAAAAATTGGTGAGTTTTTTGTTGGGCGTCGACAAAATGAGCATGCCGCCTGGTTTTAAGCATTTGACAAGGCCCTTGAGAAATTTTCTGTAGACTTTTATGTGTTCGACCGTTTCAAAAGAAACAATCAAGTCAAAGCGGTTTTGGAATGCGACTTTTTAATATGTTGCGGAGCCGGGAGTCGAACCCGGCCTAGGAGATTATGAGCCTCCTGTGCGGCCGTACACTACTCCGCGTGTGTATTATACCTTATCTTTGCGGTTCTTCCAACTGCGATACTCTTTTGCGGCTATAGCGTTTGCGGTAAAGTCAATTGCTGAGGCCATTGCAAGCGTATTTGAAGCGGTAAGAATGGCAAACCCCAGCAGGCCAATTGATAGCACATTTGAAAATGCAAAATATTTTTCTGCAAGTGATTTTTTTTTCTGTCATATATAAGGGTGCGTCTTTTTAGATCTTACCTTGTAGTATTATAAGATAATGCGTAAGCACACCCTATTGTCGATTATCTTTTTACTGTTGTGTGCCGCAATTTTTTTACTGGAAATCCACTTTATACCTAGATCCTGATTTGGGGTGGGAGCTGAGGCTAGGGCAACTCATTATTACCGATGGGTTTCCCCGTTTAGATCCATTTTCTTATACAATGCCAAAATTTCCTATGGTAGCGCATTCGTGGCTGTCAGATGTAGTTTTTGTGCGTATATACGAAGTATGGGGTATTGCAGGTGTGGCGGCGCTAACAAGCGCCGCGCTGAGCCTTGTATTTGTTGTTATTTTTGGTGCCACGTGGCACACATGGACATACGTGCCCGCTCTGCTTTTAGCTGGAAATTTTTTGCCTTATGCGGGCACTCGGCCGCAAACCTTTAGCTGGTTACTATTTGCAGTATTGCTAAGGCTGTTGGGCCGCGAAGCGGCCCAGAAAAAGTATAGGTTCTATATACCCCTCTTATTCTTAATTTGGGCGCAAGTTCATGGAGCGTTCTTTTTGGGACTTGTTACCTATGGTTTATATATTCTTACTAACAAGTCTTCTTCTCGTGTTGACTATGGCATGTTTGCTGCGGCTTGCTGCGCCACGCTGCTTAACCCTTATGGAATATCGCTGTGGCGCGAGGTTATTTCAACCTTTTTTTTCACTCTCAACGCGGTCATCTGTTAACGAGTGGGCGCCGCTATTCATAAAGCTAGACCTGCGCATTGCCCTGGTTACCGTGTTATCTTCAATGTTTTTTATACGCTACCTGGCTCGCATCGTGCCAATACACGCCACAACATATATTCTGCTTTCTGTAGCAATGCTCACTTCAGGGAAAATGTTCCCATTTTGGCTTGTTATTGCAGGATTTGTAATGACAAGAGGGTTTGAGATTGTTTTGCAAGAAATTAAAACTCGCAACGCCTCTACAAAGCGTTTTAATATTGTGATAGCCGTACTACTTGGGTTTGCAATAGCCAATGGTCTCATTGTGTTTACTGCTACTCAAAGTACCTATGCCCAACTTGCAGAAGATGTATATTACCCCCAAAAAGGCGGTTGCATATTTAAAAAACCAACCCGCCCCCAAGACAACATATTTGCTCCCTTTGGCTGGGGCGGTTACCTTATTTGGAACCTGCCACAACATCGCATATTTATTAGCGGGCTCATGCCCCACTGGGGAAACATTCTCAATGAATACACATCGATTATAGCCTTAGAAAGCCCCTTTAAAAAAGCTGCAGCACCTATAATATATCTACGGTGCTTGTTCAAAAAAATAAAACAAAATTCGCTCAATTAGCTACACATTTAAAGGAAAACGGGTGGAAAATGGTGTATGAAGACGAAGTAACTGCTATTTATATATCACCTTAACACCGCGATCATCGGGAACGGGTGAAACCACCTCTGAGCCACGCCTCAAGTAGGCAGCCCCCGCAATAATAAAAAGCAAAAGGCCAGCTACTACCAATATGGAGCCCACAATTTTTCTGCGCATGGGTAATTATATGTTAACTTTTTCTTTTACTAAGAATTGTGGTCTATTTTGCAGCTCTGTGTATATTCGCGAAATATATTCACCAATAATGCCAATTGCAATAAGTTGCATACCGCCAAAAAACATTATTGACACAAATATTGTTGTCCAGCCTGTAACCCAGTATTCATGTGGAAGAAACAGCCTGCGGCTTATTGCATACACAATACCTACAAAACCCAAGACTGCACACAAAAACCCCACATGTGTAGCAAATCTCAACGGTTTTGAAGAAAAAGACACAATACCATTAAGCGCGAAACCCATCATTTTTTTAAATGGATAGTGGGTTTCGCCATTAACCCTCTCTTTTCGCTCAAACGAAACGTATGCCGAAGAAAATCCTCCCCACGCCACAAGTCCACGCAAAAAACGGGCGTGTTCGGGAAGTTTATTGAGCATTTCTACAACATCTCTGTCTATAAGTCTAAAATCGCCTACATTATGGGGAATTTCTGTATCTGAGAGAAAGTTGATAAGGCGATAAAACATATCTGCCGTTGCTGTTTTAAACAACGACTCATGGCGCGCGCTGCGGCGCGCGTATATAACCTTATACCCCTCCTGCCACTTTAAAATCATTTCGTGAATAAGCTCCGGAGGATCTTGTAGATCTGCGTCAATGCTAACTACCGCATCACCTTGTGCATGCAAATACCCACACGTAAGGGCTGTTTGATGGCTGAAGTTGCGCACAAACGAGATGAGCTTGATATGCTTGTTTTTTTCGGTATAAACTTTAATATCGGCAACAGTACCGTCTTTAGATCCGTCGTCGACAAAAATAACTTCATACTTGTACTGCTCGACGACGGGCAACAACCGCTCCATAAGGCTGCCAATCCCTCCCTCTTCGTTATATACCGGCACAATAACCGACAGCAAAAAATCTTTTTTCATACCGTATCACCATTATACATTACAATTTACGGCTCAAATTCGGGGATTCTGAATTCAAATAGAGAAGGGCCGTCTGGGCCTATAAAAAGGGTTTGAATAATATTCAGTATTAAATATGAACCCATAAATAAGAAAAGCCCCAAAAACGCATAAGTAATTGTTTTTTTTGCCGCACCCAGTTTTTCTTCGTCTCCTGCCGAGGTTAAGTATTTAAAGGCTCCTATAACCAGCATTATAAACAAAATAAGCACCACAGAAGCTCCTGCCAGGAAAATTAAATTTTGAAACAACACCTCAAGGCACTTGAGAGTAGGAACACCATCAATCATGCAGCCAGACTCAGCAATATTTTGAACTTGTGCGTAAGCGGCAATTGAGAATACCATATGGAAGCTTAGTTACACCTACCTGGGTTATTTGGGTCATCAACACACTCCAAAAGATCAGGAAGCGTTATAGGACATGAGATACCAAACAAATTGACTTTTTAAAGACAATGTTTTCGAGACTCCAAATAATTGCGAGTGTTGCCACAATAACCAGCATACCAATAATTGCAGAGGTAATTTTTTCCTCGAGCCTTATCGACAGCCTCTGAATCACCGCCCGATATTACCCAAGACGAATGCACCCCACAACATATAAAAAAGAGCAGGCAAGGCCGGCCATAACAAAAAAAGGAATCGAATCATGAACGAAAGCAGCTCAGAAAAATTAGGAATTCTGAACCCAAGATCTTGCTCATTAATTTGAACCTCTGCTGGATCTGGTGCAGCAAACGCCTTCGAGGCGGCAGTTGCAAATAAAAACGCATTAGCAGAAGCCAAGGTGATGTTTTTTTTCAATGAAGAGTACATATTTCAAAAGTATAGAGAATAAGTAAAGAGTTTGTCAAGGATAAAAAAATGTGGTATACTACAGGCCATGGGAGAAGCACGAAACGTTATAATTGCATTCTTAATACTATTGTTTGTTATCATTGGTTTGGGCGTGGTTTTTTCGCGCATGTCTAAAGACAAAGCAGACAAACCAATACTTGGTGGCGTATTAGACAATATTTTCTTTTCAAAATCACTAAAAACCACTCCGTCACCAACACCTACTCCAGGCACCGGTGCAACTACAATTACTGTACGTAATAATGCCATAACACCTACGCCGTCGTCACAATATACTGGCAATAATCCCAATTCTATTCCGGCAACGGGTACACCAACCGTTGTTCTTGTGCTCTCAGGAGCAGGCTTAGCTTCTGGATTTGTACTCAAAAAAACTCTCGCGCAGCTAATATTTATTGAATTCCGGGAAGGCCAAGAGAGCGAGCAATAAACTGAATAATAAACACCGACATAAGCGCAAATAGTAACCCCACAATTGCCCCCGCAACAATCCTTTTACCTTTATTAAGCCTACCTGCATCGGCTCGTGAAGTGGCAATAATTGCTGCGCCATAAATAAAGCTCAAAAATGCTATTCCACCTACTACCGAAAAAATAGACTCGACATTTGTGTGGTAAACTCACCTGGCTGTGTTGACAAGCACCCAAACCCTGTATAAAAATGGTTTGGGTCGGGTGTTGGAATAAGCCCGTCTGCGTTAGTAAGCGTAGCAAGTGTGGTGGGATCTGTGTCGGTACCTGCTTTGGCAACACCCGGATACAAGCAACGGGCACACGCCTGCCATGAACCCGGCACCTTTGCGACACCCTGGCAATAGCCGCACATGTCGCAATTAGCAATGCTTTTATGCGGTGTGTCTGTAGGCAGTGGAAGACCAACTCCGGGAGTAGCAGTTGCACCACGCACTATTGGCGAAGGAGTTGCGGTAAGAGGAGCCGGCACATTTTGAGCCGCAGCAAAAGATGCAAGCGCCAAAAAAACAATAAAAGAAAAAACAGCGCTAAACACACTAAATCGCAGGCTCATATAAGCAGTATATATTATTTTCGCTCAACATTGAAGAAAGAGAAGCTGCTTTGAGGTATAGATAAATACCCGGGAGCACGCACATTAAATGCCTTTTTAAAGTCGCTTCCCGACAATGTAACCCCATTGACTGTTACAGTATTTGTGGTGCCGTTGCCTTGTGACACCGACACGCTGGTGGCCGAAGCAATGCCACCATATTTTGCGGCAACATCGCGCAGTTCGTTAATGCTATAGGGGTTGCCGCTCCAACAAGATGTTGTTACCGGAGTAATGCGCTCAACCTCTGCGTTATCGGAGCTTTTAGTGAGCACAAGTGCGGCATTCACAATGTCTGCCATTTCTTCGGGCGAAAGCCAGGGGTTGCTGCGACCACACTTGTCACTATTTACACTATACCCCTTTGTATACCAAGCCTTATAGAGCCACGGTGAGCCCCCCAATTTATCATATGCTTTGTCGGTAAAGCTCGACCCCCCACTGCCGTCTTTTGTATCCCATCCAATTGGCGAAGCAAACCCACCATGAGTTGATGCATAAAAGGTAACAACATCTTCAAGCACTTGCCCTTTTGTTTCATCAACCGCCTGACGCCATGAGTCTGGCGGGGAGTCTGATTTTGACTTATTAAACACCTGGCATGCCTCTGTGGTGCAAATTTCTCTTCCATCTTGTTTGTAGCGTATTGCATAGGTTCGAGCCGCAACTGCCTGTGCCTTTAGGGCCTCTTTATGCCATGAAGATGGCATTTCGGCAATACCATATAAGTATGTGGTTTCAAAATCAATGTCACCGTATCCAGCAACTTTTATGGTACCGCCTGTGTCTTTGCCCACAGGCTCTTTGCCATAATAGGCGCGCAAAATGGTTTTGTAGTCTTGGTTATCTTGGGCGCGGCCGCGCGCACCATATTGACTCATGCCCTTTCTGTGCGTGTGGGCGCCAAATGAAAATACCGCAAAATATCCACCAGGGGCAGAAGCGCGAAAACCGGCTATAGATGCATTGTAATCGTCTGCAAGCTCGCTATCGCCGATGTTTACTGTAAAGCTGCCGCTTCTTGCAGACAGAATTGATTGTTGTCGAGCCGAGAGCGCAGCTATTTTGCCTGTAAGCTCAGATTGATATACTTTTGCCTTTGTAATTTCTCCCGATAAAAAGTCTGACTGTTTATCTACTTGTTTTTTCGCCTCACTTAGCTTTGCTCGCTCACTGGTTAGCTTATCACGTAAATCGTCTATGTTTTTTATGTAGAGTACGGTACGCAAAATGGCTTCTTTATCGTTATCGGCTGCTTTTTTTTGGTAAAAAAATAGCTGAAGCGAGTTAGAAAGATTTTCAGCAACAATTAAATCGAGCATCGAGCCTTCGGCTTTCTTAATGTTTTTATAGTGGGCATTAATGCGCTGGTCTATAATTTCTTTCTGCTTAACTAAAACCTTTTCTGCTTTGGTAATTTGCACTTCTTTTTGCTCAATATCGTTTTCAATGGTCGTTAATCGCGTTTTAATGTTTGCAAGCTGGGTTCTAATACGGTTAAGGTCGGATTCTAGTGGTTTTGTTGCATTAAGCGAAGCATTAAGATCTCTCTGAAGTTTAGCAAGCTCGTTGTTTACATCATCTAATTCATCTGCACGAACCGGGAAAATAAGCACAAAGCATGCAAACATTAAAGACAGTAAGGCAAGAATTTTTCTCATGTAGTTTTATTATACCTTGACGCTGCTTTTTTTCGAAAATTGTGCGAATAATGTCTTCAATTTTTTCTTCTTCAACTGTAATGTCGATAAAGGGAATGTGTTTAGAGATTGCTGCAATAAGCTCTGGAACATTTTTTTCGTTGCGCACGAAAGCGGATTTTTGGAAAGTCGATTGACTCTACTGAACCAATTTTTTTCTAGGGTTACGGTGTTGGGCATGTCATCGACAACAATTTCTACCGATTTTGTGCGGGCATATTTTTTAATGAGTTTTTCAATATCGCCGTCATACAGCAGTGCGCCGTGGTCAATAATGATTACACGATTCGCAAGCCGGCGCACGTCTTCCATGTAGTGGCTGGTAAGCAGTATTGTGGCTTTGTAATGGCTTTGGTACTGCTGAATAAAGTCACGAATGTTTTTTTGAGCTACCACATCAAGGCCAATTGTTGGTTCATCTAGAAACAGTACTTTGGGCTTATGAATAAGCGTCGAAATAAGCTCAACTTTCATTCTTTGTCCTAATGAGAGCGTTTTAACAGGCTGATCAATTACATCTTTTGCATCGAGCATTTCAGTAAGCTCTCCCAGGGTTTGCACATACTCATCGTCTGGAACCTCATAAATGGTTTTGTTGAGTTTAAAGGTGTCGCTTGCAGGAAGCTCCCACAGCATTTGGTTTTTTTGCCCCATAATGAATGAGATCTGTTTAAGGTAATGGTGGTTTTTTTCAAAAGGAGTGTAGCCCAATACGCTGAGCTCGCCGCTGGTGGGATACAAAATGCCGGCGAGCATTTTCATAGTAGTGGTTTTGCCTGCCCCGTTGGGCCCCACAAAGCCCACAAGCTCACCTTGCTGTATTTCAAAGCTAATATCTTGTACTGCTTCGATATCTTTATACTTTCGTGCAAATATATTCTTAATCATGCCAGCTGCACCCTCTTCTTTTGTTGGTGTACGGTAGGTTTTTCTGAGATGTGAAACGGTAATCATAGGGAGATTATACAAGACCTGGTCCTGAAAAGATCTGGTCCTTGCTGTGTGATACAATATCTAACTTGACAATTCTATCGTGCACACACAAAGGAGATCATAGATGACCGTGCACACCAACCCCGGTGGGGGCACCCGCCATGTCGGGACATGTTCCTGTGGGACGACCATCAAGGTTCCCATCAGTACGCCCAGGGCTCAGTGGCCCAAGGCATGTGCTACCTGCGAGGCGAAGGCAGCCGAGCAGAACAACACCAAGAAACCTGGCAAGAAGTAAAGCCAGAACATACCCGC
>LMZU01000031.1 GCA_001567245.1 Microgenomates bacterium OLB23 | reverse complement strand
GGGGGCTGGGGCGTGGGGTACGTGTGGTTACGTCCAAGATGTAGTAATGGTGAGTGAATTGCCGTAACACCATGCCAAAGCCCCCTGCATAAGTCTTAACGGATGTCGACCCGAATACTAACATTCTTTGTTGATGCTATGTGGTCCGGGAGTGTACAGAAGGTAGAACAACGTTGCCATGCTTAGTATGAGTATTCAATCTTTTGAAGCCTTAGAACTCCAACACGGTGATATAGTTCTTTACGCCAAATACAAGTGTCCTTATAGTTTGTGAAGTTTCCAACTGTATTCTTATATACAGTGCACTCATAATTTTTAAGAACTGTGACAATACCGCTGTGTAGTTCGTCAACACCACCTCTCATAGTAGTAAAATCACCTGCATCGTCGGGTTCACGTACGAACCACTTGGTTTGATTACCTTTTGCATCACTCTCATACATTTTAACAGTCAAATTAAACACACCTGTATGACGCTCTACTGATGCGAAGAAGGCACTGTTCCATGTTGCTTGCATCGTAATAAATGCGTCGGTTGCTACACATGCAACGGTATCTGCTCTTACTACGGCTATAGAATCGAAAACGAACTGTGGCCTATACCGTGCCACAATTAGGTTTAGACTCTCTGCCTCGTGAATACCTGATAAAAAAACAGGGTTGTTCTTTACTACAATGTGTGTCGGATTAAAACGAAGGACACCGAACAAACAATATCCGGATAGTAATACAGAGACCACCACCAATGTAATCGATGTGTACTTGCGGACCTTTGAATTGGATTCAGACATAGCCGTTTGGCAATTAATGAGCAGTTATGATTTGGAACGGCTCCTCCTTCACGTCAGAACTGTCACCTGATTTGGTGTCTCCTTGAGCCTTCTTTTTAGGATCCAACCGGCTAACTTTAACATCGGCTTTATTAAGACTACGTAATATCTGATATATTCGAATGTGTGGAATATCAGTACTCCGATCTCCACCCCAATATCCTGCGGCTTCAAGTGCTCCTGACACCACATCAATGCATGAGTGTGTGAATATGTCGTAGTCCTTCGACTTGTCTGTTTCAAATTGAGCACCTGCGAGGAACTGCTTGTCTGTTAAAGCATCCTCTGCAATCTGATATGCAATGTCGTATCGCCTTAGCGCTTTCTTGTTTCGTGCCATATGAGCTTTATCTACAAATTCAGATAGCGTAGAAAAAGAACGGGAATCTACATTCGATGGACCATACAATTTATTCCAGCTCAATGAGCCGTCAAGCGAAAAGTATTTCCATCCAGTATCATCATTACCAATTAGCACTGCCACGTGCCCCAGATTTTGTGCCCCTTCCTTATCAACAAGTATTAACATGTCCAGACCGCTTGCATCAGTTGATACGAGTGGCGAGTTAAGGCAATAATGATACGGATTAGCGTAGGCTCTTTTTTCCCACAACACATCCACACTCATAAACCTGCCGTATTCCGGTTCGTAGAGGCGCACGCCGTAGTTGCCGAGGCCAGTTTCGTTCGT
>LMZU01000030.1 GCA_001567245.1 Microgenomates bacterium OLB23 | reverse complement strand
CGGCCTGAGCCTAGAACGCAAGTTTGCAACTGTTGGATGTTACTCCTAAGTCACTCACCATATTGTCTAGGCCCAGGCCTCGCTCACCTCGCCGTAAAGCGGTCGAAATCGCCCACGGCGTGCTGATCGGCCTCCTAGAGGCCGAAGGAATCGTTGGTCGAGCGTTCCATGCTCTGGCCGAGCAGATCCCGCAACGACTCTGTCTTGTCGCCCATCATGTCCTTGAGCATGGCGGCGCGGCGGCGGCGGTTCTCGTCGCCGCGCTTGATCCGCTCCAGCAGCTCGTCGATGGACCACGCGGGTTCTCCGCCAGGAGCCGATCCGGCAACTTCGGCAGCCGGGCGCACTCGTGGTACCAGGTCCGCATGAAGCGGCCAGGCATACCCCACTCGTACGCGCCCGGGCCGACCTCCTTGATCAGCTCTTCGGCAAGCGCGGTCGTCGTACAGGCGAAGATGAAGAGATCATCTGGCCCGAAATCGTCGCTGGCGCGACCCAGCAGGACGACAGCTTCGCCGTAGAGGACGGACCACCCTGCGAACTGGTCCTGGAGGAGTACGGGGATGACGACATCCCTTGGGAACGTTATCGACCCCGTGGGGTCGATCGTCCCCTTGCCACCTAGGACCCCATCGAGGGACTGGAGCTGCTCGACATAGCCCATGAGGGTGAGTGGATCACCCTTCACGGCCGACGCGCGGCTTGCGACAGTGAACTGGTTGAAACGCATGATCTGGTGCCTCTTTCTTGGCTGATGGGGTAGTACCCTGTGAATGAGCGAAGCCTAAATTATACTATAAGACGTTTATATTTTCAAGAATACATGAGATGAGTAGTCCAAGATGATATTCCGGCCCAGGGCCGGTGACTTCTTTGAGCCGACAGTGCGAAGCAAGCTCCGCACCATTAACTCTTAGTTATCACCGGCCCTACGTGGGGCCGCCTCAGTTTTTTATTAAGGTGTCTGAGTCACCTTAGAGAACGATCACGATGACCCCGCGGCTATCGCGGATCGAGTCACCTTCGAGCTCCTCGACTTCGATGTGAGCCCGTCGAGCCATGCGATGTCCTCCTTGAGGGTGGCGATGACGAGTCTTCCATCCTGCTCGGAGTATCGCATGATGACGGTCTGCTCATCATGCCCGATCTCGAGAGTGGGATGGTAGCCATGCGTCTGGCAGAGCACGAGGTGTGCTTCGTCCAGGATGATCTTGCCCGTTCCAGCATCGTACCCCGGGCTTGCCTTCGGATAGAGCCTGGAGAAGAGTTCGAGGGCTTGATCGCCACTCATGAGGGCGAAGTCACCCTTCCACTCGATTCCGACTTTGTTGAAGGTTACTGCGATGATCATTGGTCATGTTCTCCTGATGTAAGGTTGGGCAGACCTTAGGTAAATGCCCGCAGATATACTGAAGTATTAATATAAGCTTCAAGATATATCCGGGCACTCATCTATTTAAAAGGGCTCGATAATTATACTATAAGCCATTATTAGTGTCAATAATTCTGACTGTTGACAGCCTCAGCGCCATTTGTTATCATACCTTTACTTTATGTCACAAGGGACACAAAATGTCCGCTAGGCATCTGGAACGTGCACAGACATGTCTCCTATCAGCCTTCGGTCAACAGCTTGGATAAGTGTTGATTTATTTTGCACGAATACGTATAATCGAGCAAAGCACTTTTATTAGTGGTTTTTTTGTCGTTTCAAGTACATAAAGGGCCTGTAGCTCAGCTGGCTAGAGCACCTCGTTTGCAACGAGGGGGTCAGGGGTTCGAATCCCCTCGGGTCCACACCCACAAACATGGGAGCTCCTTGACAATTCGGGAAATCAAAATTAAAGAAAAAAAGGAAGTAAATTGCATCTTGTAACTAAAAATTACATTCTTATTAAGAATTTGTTTGCGGAATATTATATTAAAGCTAACGGCGGATGCTTGGCAATGTAAGCCGAAGAAGGACGTGTGTATGAGCACGATATCATCGATGAGCCCTCAGACAGGCATTATCAATCGGTGGTTTCCGAATGGGACAACCCCGGTCGTAGCAATACGACTGACCTTGTTGATTTATCAGCAGGGAGGGAACCCGGTGAACTGAAACATCTAAGTAACCGGAGGAAAAGAAATCAATAGAGATTCTGTGAGTAGCGGCGAGCGAAAGCGGAGGAGCCTAAACCCTAATCAAGTATAGGGTGTTGCGGGACAGACAATATGGGATCATATGTTGTTAGATAAACGTTCTGGAAAGGACGGCCATAGAAGGTGACAGCCCTGTAGTCGAAAACAACATGTGCCTTAGTCTGATTCCCAAGTACCACGAGGCACGGCAAACCTTGTGGGAAACTGGGGCGGTCATGCTCCAAGGCTAAATACTTACATTGACCGATAGTGAACAAGTACCGCGAGGGAAAGGTGAAAAGTCCCCCGGTGAGGGGAGTGAAATAGTACCTGAAACCGTTAGCTAACAAGCAGACAGGGCTCCAACGCAAGTTGGGGTGATGTCGTGCCTATTGAAGAATGAGCCAGCGAGTTTTTGACGGCTGCAAGGTTAACCAATGTGAGTTGGGAAGCCGCAGCGAAAGCGAGTCTGAATAGGGCGTTTAGTAGCTGTCAAAAGACCCGAAACTAGGTGAGCTAACCATGAGCAGGGTGAACCTTGTCGAAAGACAGGGGGAGGCCCGCACCCGTTGTCGGTGAAATGACTTGGGATGACTTGTGGTTAGTGGTAAAATGCCTATCGAACCTAGAGATAGCTGGTTCTCCCCGAGATATATTTAGGTATAGCCTTTTCGAGTAAGGTGGGGGGTAGAGCACTGGATAGTCCTAGGAGCCTTTGGTAACTAGGATTAACCAAACTCCGAATACCCACTGTTCAAATCGAAAGGAGTCAGGCTTGCTCGGATAAGCGAGTATGGTCGAAAGGGAAACAGCCCAGACTCCCATCTAAGGTCTCTAAATCATTGTTAAGTGGTAAAGGTTGTGAGGTTTCAAAGACAGACGGGAAGTTGGCTTAGAAGCAGCCACCTTTTAAAGAAAGCGTAACAGCTCACCGTAATATACTCCGATTCGTCGGAGTATGAGACCTTGCGCCGAAAATGATCGAGGCTCAAACAATGTACCGAAGATGGAGATTTCTAAATTTATTTAGGAGTGGTAGGGGAGCTTTCTGTATGCAGTGAAGCTGTCGCTGTAAGGCATGGTGGAGCGTACAGAAGTGAGAATGCTGGCATGAGTAGCGTATACTCCAGATGAAAATTCTGGATGCCGAAAATCCAAGGTTTCCTCAGCAACGTACATCGTCTGAGGGTTAGTCGGATCTAAGTTCGTTCCCGAATGGGACGAGTCGATGTACAAGCCGTTAATATTCGGCTACCAAGTGCAATGCGTTATTACCATAACGGTGACGAAATATGATAAGCAGTGCCTTCTATATGGGGGTTTAAGCAGCAACGCAAGGAGCTGTGAATACAATCTTGACGCAAGTCAGGAAAGATTGCCGCGTTATGTTTCCGGGAAAAGCTGTTGTGGGAGTATTGTATTTGTCCGTACCGCAAACCGACACAGGTGGATTGGTCGAGAAGACTAAGGCAATCGAGTAATGGTGGTTCAAGGAACTCGGCAAATTAGCTGGACGTAACTTAGGGATATGTCCTCCCCGTATCGCAAGATATGGGGCGCAGCAAATGACTTTCAACTGACTGTTTAGCAAAAACACAGCTCCCTGCAAACCGGAAACGGGAAGTATAGGGGGTGAGGCCTGTCCAGTGCCGGTAAGTCAAGAATTGGGGTTGAGTCCGATTTATTTCGGACAAGGCTCTGATTTAAGCTCCGGTGAACGACAGCGGTAACTCTGACCGTTCTAAGGTAGCGTAGCCCCTTGTCGGGTAAGTTCCGACCTGCATGAATGGCTTAACAAGTTGAAAACTGTCTTGAACTACTGCTCGGCGAAATTGAAATGGCTGTGAAGATGCGGCCTTCCTGCACCTGGACAAGAAGACCCCGGGAGCTTTACTGAAACTTATTATTGATAAGAGGCTTTTAACTGTTTAGCGTAGGAGGGAGACTTCGGTCACCAATGAAACACCTCTCTTTAAAAGCTTTGAGTCTGACCCACCTTATGGCGGGGACAGTAGTAGGTGGTCAGTTTAACTGGGGCGGTTTCCTCCAAAAATGTAACGGAGGAGCGCAAAGGTCGGCTTATTCCGGATGGAAATCGGAATGTATGTGTAAACGCAAAAGCCGGCTTAACTGTGAGGGAAACATCCCGATCAGATTCGAAAGAAGGCGTTAGTGATCCCCCGATCGGCTATGATTGCCGGCGGGGCTTAACGGATAAAAGCTACCCCGGGGATAACAGGCTTGTCTCCCCTGAGAGTTCATATCGACGGGGAGGTTCGGCACCTTGAAGACGACAAATGGGGTGCCTATGGTAGCAATACCGTACAAAAACAAGTGGCTTATAACGGTGGACTCCATATAAAGCGTGTAGTGTAAACTACAAATAGTATGGACAATACCGTGGGAAGTCTATCTCAAGTACAAATGTCTGTGGTTATTGGGTCTCTGTTAGGTGATGGATATTTAAGGATAATGCCTGGTAGACGAAATGCATTTCTTGAGATTAATCATTCATTTCATCAACATGAATATGTTGATTGGAAGTATGATTGTCTCAGAAACATTACAAAAAGTGCACCAAAAATGCGTAGAAGTAATGGAAATAGAAGTGCATATCGGTTTTTTACCAAGCAACTTTCACAACTTACAGAACTTTATTCAATGTTCTATAAAAATCGAAAGAAAATTGTCCCGAAAATATCGCTAAATCCACTAAGTTTGGCTGTATGGTATATGGACGATGGTAGTAAATGCCGATCGACAGATATCTATTTGAATAGTCAGCAATTTGACTATACAAGCCAAATAAATCTTATTGGAATGTTGGATGAAATGAATTTGAAGGTACGGCTTAACAAAGATAAGCAGTATCTAAGACTTCGATTTCTCAAATCCAGCATACATCACTTACAAGAATTAATAGAACCATTTATTATACCTTCTATGAGGTATAAGCTTGAAATATGACCCCCTAGAGACTTCTTTGAATAAAAACCAAAGAGAGTGAAGAAGACATATTCTTTGCTAACACGCCAACTCCTATATCAGACGTATAGGATGAAGATATAGTCCACACCATTAGTAATAATGGATATAGTGCGATGTCGGCTCACCGTATCCTGGGGCCGTAGCAGGTCCCAAGGGTTGGTCTGTTCGCCCATTAAAGCGGTACGCGAGCTGGGTTCAGAGCGTCGTGAGACAGCTCGGACTCTATCCGGTGCAGGCGATTGGAATTTTGAGAGGGCTCTTCTTTAGTACGAGAGGACCGAGAAGAGGGAATCCCTGGTGTACCAGTTGTCCTAAAAGGGCAGCGCTGGGTAGCTATATTCCTATGAGATAAATACTGAAAGCATCTCAAGTATCGAAGCTTACCTCAAGATTAGGATTCCTTATTAGTCCCCCAGGAGATGACTGGTTGATAGGCGCACGGTGTAAGAGCAGTAATGCTTTTAGCCCATGCGTACTAATGGACGACTATAATATTCCGCAAATAGGTTCTTAATGTAATATGCTTAACTCGATAATAATTTTTTAACCTTCTTGTTATACACTCCTAAATACGTTATA